>DNBN01000167.1:4341-4528 GCA_003491845.1 Porticoccaceae bacterium
ATGCTGTCTTATTTCTCTGAGAGTTACAATCTACTAATTGAAGGGATCTATATGGGGGTTAACAAAGGCTTCGATAAGGTTCGATTTGTCGCTCCTGTGCGCGTTGGTAGTAAAATCCGCTGTCATGCAACAATAATGGAAATCACCGAAAAACGCCCCGGTCAATTCGACTTTAAAGTAGAGGTGT
>DNBN01000264.1:0-359 GCA_003491845.1 Porticoccaceae bacterium
TATGCCCAACTCGAACCAAAGATGATTGCCTTGATGCTGGGAAGCGTTGTTCTGGCGTCCATTCCCATTCGCCGCATTGCCAAATCATATGAAATCAAAACATCGCCCAGCATGTTAAGCGGCGTTGGCGGCGTTTTCGGATTTTTGGCCGGATCATCAACTGGCCCGGGGCTACTGCTAGTACCCTTTATGCTTGGCTATGGATTATCGCGAACCAGCTTTGTTGCCACACTTGCGGTGATTGCCGCGCTGACCCATATTGCACGCGCCGCAACATTCGGCGGCATTGGCCTTATCGGGCAGGAGATTATGATCCTTGGGCTGATTGGTGGTGCAGCAACAATACCAGGCAATATGCT
>DNBN01000264.1:691-2945 GCA_003491845.1 Porticoccaceae bacterium
TGGTCGATTTGATGGCGTTTGGTGGTGGGGTTAATTTCCTCTATCTGGCCTTAGTCTGATGACCCAAAAGCCATAAAGCCGAAGGCTCCAAACCACCTTAATGCACAAGAACCAGCTTTAAAAAAATTTAGGTTCGGGCATCTTCTGGGGCTTCGAAAAGTTGTTTTGGATCATTTTCCTCGATAATCTGACCCTGATCCACAAAGATCACTCGATTGGCAATTTTACGGGCGAACCCCAACACATACGTGACACAAACCTGCAGAGGTTATGACGTAGTTAAGTAGGTTGGGATTCCGGTTGGACAAGAAATGGCGCGTGTTGATACTATTCTTTCGACCACACCAAGGAACAAATGTATTGTCGCTGTCTCAGGTAATATGGCGGCATGGGAACGGATCAGTTAAATGAGTTGGCCAGATGAAGAGTCCATCGTCGCGATATAATAATGGCCTTTTATGTACTAACGTTCAAAGTGAATCGGTTTAAGGGGGTTGATCACGGCTATAGGTGGAGTCCTGGATAAGCTATACTACTTTAAGCGAGGTAAAAAATGGCTGAAGAACATGATTTAAGTATGATGGAAAACCTTTATTGGTGGGGTATTCCCACTCTTTTTAGGTGCCCGCAAGACGAGCTTAAAACTGCTGATATTGCCCTTGTTGGGGTTCCTCATTCGACTGGTAATGGAACGACTGAACGTGATCAGCACCTGGGTCCACGTGCCGTGAGGAATGTATCCGCACTCCAACGTCGAACACATGGTGATTTCAAAATCAACCCATGGAATGAAGCAAAAATTATAGATGCCGGTGATGTCCCTTTACCGCGGGCAAATGATAATGAACATTGCATTGAACAAATAACTAATTTTTACAAAGCTGTCGATAACTCTAATACTCGTCCTGTTTCAATTGGGGGTGATCACTCGATTACCGGAGGAATCATACAAGGGCTTGCTAATGGAGTTTTGACGAAAGGTGAAAAGATCTGTTTTTTACACCTCGACGCTCATACCGATGTTTTTACCACTGTTGACCATTTTCTTGGTGCACAAAAATCTGCAGCCCATTGGGGTGCGTATTTACCTGACCAAGGCATGATTGATCCAAAAAATTCAATGCAGATTGGTCTACGAGGCCACCCACGAACGCTGGATTGGCTGCAACCGTCTTACGACTATGGTTATAACATTGTAACTATGAAAGAATATCGCGAGCGTGGCGCTCTTGATGTTGTAGAACAGGTGAAAGCAGTGCTTGATGGGCGGCCTGTATACATAACGTTTGATCTTGACTGCCTCGACCCTTCTGTTGCGCCGGCAGTTTCTAATATTGAACCAGGCGTCAAAGGCTTTTCTATTGATGAGGCGATTGAACTTCTGCGTGCAGTTCGGGGAATGAATATCATTGGCGGTGATGTGGTTTGCTTGATGCCAACAAAAGATAGCCCAAATCAGATAACTGCAATGGTTGCAGCCGCCGTTATGTTTGAGATGATTTCGATGATAGCCGAATTAAAAGTAAAAAACGCGATAGTTTGAAATAAACTTAACTTGGAGAACCATTCTGGAAGCATTTTTTGTAATCTTAGTTCTTGCTGCGGCACTTTTGCACGCATTTTGGAACCTAATTTTAAAGAGCGCTGAAGATAAGGCTGTTGCTGTGATGTCGATTTTTTTTAGCAGCTTGCCTTTAGCTTTGACTGGGCTTTGGATCGGAGGTCTTCCAAGAGTGTCAGCCCTACCAGTGATTTTGCTGAGCGCAATATTACAGACTGGTTACAGTATATCACTTTTTAAAGCATACGATCAGGGTCAATTAAGTAGCGTGTATCCAGTAGCTAGAGGCTCTGCGCCAGTATTTATTTTCATCCTTAGCTATGTCTTTTTTGACCCTGAGATTCCAGTAAAAACTTTTCTTGGGATTTTATTTATTTGTGCCGGTCTGGTTGCATATGGGCTAGTTCAGTTATTGCAAAATCAGGGGGAAAGCCGGCAGCTTGCTTTTGCATTAATTACAGGTCTATTCATCGCTTTATATTCAATTACGGATGCTTACGGTGTGCGGTTGGTAGGTAGTGCCTTATCTTTTTTTGGGGCTATGGCCCTGTTTAACCGTCTATTCCTGTTTTTGTATCTGATTGTGTTAGAAAGAAATTTCTTGCCACGCTTTGTCCACGGCTACCGTCATAGCTATATTCTTGGCGGTTTGATCTCTTTTATCTGTTATTTAAGTATTCTCCATGCTTATCA
>DNBN01000090.1:0-344 GCA_003491845.1 Porticoccaceae bacterium
TTTTACTTGAAAGAAAATTACCTTATTTATGTATTTTCATATAAATCTCAACAAAATCAATGTAGTATTCTTCTGAGTCTTTTTTTTATCGACTCACAGCTTAAATACACCGGACTCCATTAATTTCTCTAGGGGAGAAGTATGAACAGGACTAAATTTTTTAAACTTAACAGCATAGCGGCAGCTGTTGTTGTGGGCAGTTTTATGGCTCCGGCAATTGCTTTTGCACAAGACGGCTTGGTAGAAGAAATTGTTACTACAGGCAGTCGCGTCAAAGCGCGCTCTGCGACCGAAACGCCGGCACCAGTGGATGTTATCAATGCAAGTGAACTGGCTAACCAAGG
>DNBN01000090.1:633-3377 GCA_003491845.1 Porticoccaceae bacterium
AACTTGCTGCGTAACTCAGTACCTTCTTACTCAGTTAACGATCAGCCTATCAGTGATGCAGCAACGCTTGTTCGACCTGCAAACCTGCGAGGCATGGCGCCAGATCATGCATTGTTGCTAGTCAACGGAAAGCGTCGTCACCGAGCATCTGTTATTACATGGCTAGGCAACGGAATTTCTAACGGTTCTCAAGGACCAGACACTGCAGCAATACCTGCACTTGCGTTGAAAAACGTTGAGGTTTTACGAGATGGAGCGTCTGCTCTTTATGGCTCTGATGCTATTGCCGGTGTAATTAACTTCAATCTTAAAGATGCTAGTGATGGTGGTACTGTGCAAATTACAGCTGGTGAATATGCCGCCGGTGATGGACAACAGGCTTATCTCGGCTTCAATCGCGGATTCGAACTTGGCAGCAATGGATTTGTTAACTTGACTGTTGAGTACGGCAGTATGGATCCAACTAGCCGATCAGAACAACGTGGCGATGCGCAAGGGCTTATTGACGCCGGCGTTCAAGGTGTTCCGGCTCCTGCAATGGTATGGGGCCGCCCGATTGTTGACAATGATCTGAAAGTCTTCATTAACTTTGGCGCAGATCTTGGTAATGGTACTGAAATGTATGGTTACACTAACAAGAATTCTAAGTATGTCGATGGCGGTTTCTTCTTCCGTAATCCAACTAATCGTCCTGGTGTTTTTGCCGATGGTGATGGTAATTTATTAGTCGCTGACATGACAGCTGATGGCTCAGGAAACTGTGATCAATACAGAGTTGGGTATAACGCAGCAACGGTTGCAGGACTTATTGCTGACAATAACTGTTTTAACTTTAACGAAACTATACCCGGTGGATTCACTCCACGCTTTGGCGGAAAAATTACTGATCAAGCGTTTTTGTTCGGTCTGAAAGGTGAAGCCCAAAATGGTCTAGGTTGGGATGTAAGCACTTATTATGGAAAGCACAAGTCTGACTTCCATATTAACAACTCCATTAATGCTAGCATGGGACCTCTATCCCCACGTGATTTTGATCCTGGTTTTTATCAGCAAGTAGATATGAACTTTAATGCTGACTTTACCTATTCGTTGAGTGAGACATTTAACGTAGCCTTTGGCACTGAGTATCGAACAGAAGAGTTTACAGTAGGGTCTGGACAAGAAGAATCATACACTGATGGTGGTCTTGGTGAACAAGGCTTCAGCACGTCATCTAATGGTTTCCCAGGATTCCCTGCGAAAACATCGGGTGAGTTTGAGCGAACCAACTACGCGGCTTATGTAGAGTCAGAGTGGGACGCTACGGATTCTTTATTAATTCAATCAGCTTTACGTTTTGAAGACTTTGATGACTTTGGCACCACAACCAATTACAAAATTGGTGCTAACCTCAGGTTGACCGATGATGCTGGCTTAAGAGCAACCTACAGCACGGGCTTTAAAGCTCCTACGCCTGGACAATCAAATACCTCAAATACCTCAACTGAGCTATCTGCAGGTGTTCTAGTCAACAATGGAACCATTCCTGCGACTAGTGCTGTAGCACTGCGTAATGGTGGTAAGCCGCTGGCGCCAGAAGATGCAACAAATATAACCATCGGAGCGTTTATGTCTGTTGGAGAATTTGATGTTACCGTTGATTTTTTCGATATCGATGTTGAGAATCGTCTAAATTTATCCACCGAAGTTGAACTAACTGATGCTGATATTGCAGATTTGGTAGCCGAAGGCGTTCCAGGTGCTGGCGATCTTCGTCGCTTCCGTTTCTTCACCAATGATTTTGACACCAATACTAAAGGTGTTGATATTGTTATCTCAAGAAGCGTTGACTGGGCTAATGGCACTACTGACTTCAATCTTGCTTACAACACAACCAAGACTGAGGTAACTGCGTTTAATGCTGCAACGATCGACGCACAGCGTGTCAAGCAAATTGAAGACACTACCCCGGAAACTCGTTGGAATCTTTCTGCGAACCATATGATGGATGACTGGAGAGTTCTAGCGCGTGTTAGCTTCTATGATGAGTGGTTCGATCAGTTTGAGTGCGATGTTTTCTCTAGCGGTTGTAACGCTGAGATCACTGCTAATCCTGATGCCTACGTATTTAACTCAGAGTTTGTTGTTGACCTAGAAGTTTCATATGACTTCAATGAAAATTCAAGCATTTTGATCGGTGGTAATAATGTTTTTGATAACAACGGTCAGTCAACTACCGAGATGCACAACATCATTGGCGGGGACGGCTTCTTGCTCAACACGGCAGTAGCTGCTGTAGGTAATAAGTACAGTACCTTTGCACCAATGGGCTTCAGTGGTGCATACTGGTATGCTAAGTATCGTTACAACTTCTAATGTTCTAACCAGAACATTAGCATAACAAGCTAGAGTTATTTTCTAGTCTGTTAATTAAGTAAGAGGGGATGTCTTTTTAGGCATCCCCTCTTTTTTGCTCCAATGAAAACCTGATTCTGCAACCATTTAAAACAGCAGTCAGCATAATATTTATGCGTTTGGAATAAAAAGGTATCTTACAAAAAAATCTTGTGGTTAGCTTGTGTTAAACGTTCAAATCCAGAATACTATTGAAGCAGATCCTTAGAAAAAGCTGGAGGTAAAATTGCTAAAGCAATTGGGCAAGCTACTAAAGAAGAGAACTTTACTTTTCAGAGGAAAAGTCTCTGTAACCGACGGCCTCAAAAGACAGGATATCATTAAGGCTGTTCAGCAGAATGGTTTATCAC
>DNBN01000090.1:3648-4900 GCA_003491845.1 Porticoccaceae bacterium
GTTCAGCAGAATGGTTTATCACTTCAACATATTCGAGAGCAGTCTGCCGATGTGGCCACCACGGCGGTTCAGCAGAATGGGTTGGCTTTATTGCATGTCCTTAATCAAACTACCGAGGTGTGCAGGACTGCTATTAAACAGAATCCTCTAGCGATACAATACAGTCATAATCAGCCGTTGGACCTTTGTCTTTTAGCAGTGCAAAAAAATGGTCTTGCACTACAGTTTGTGCGTGATCCTCAGTTTGAAACCTGTATGTCTGCTGTTCAACAAAACGGCGATGCTTTGCAGTTTGTCAGAGTATTTAACCATACTACCTGTCTAACAGCAGTCCGCCAAGATGGGATGGCTATTCGTCATGCTGCCATACAAACACCTGAAATTTGTATGGCAGCTGTATGTCAAAACGGATTGGCACTTCGCTACCTCTATGATGAACAGCAGCATAATGACCTTTGCCTTAAAGCGGTTCAGAACAATGGCAACGCTCTGCAATATGTGGTCAATCAAACCCCCGAAATTTGCCTCCTCGCGGTTCAACAAAAAGGTGATGCTCTGCGATATGTTGAACAACAAAATTTTCAAATCAGTTTGGCCGCGGTTAAACAAGATGGTCTATCTCTTCGCTATGTGGTCGAACAAAGCGATATTATTTGTCTTGCGGCCTGTCACCAAAACGGGATGGCTTTAAATGATGTGATTAATCAGACCCATCAAATAGCATTGGCCTCTGTTGAAAATAATGGGATGGCACTCAGTCTAGTAGCAACTCAAACACCTGAAATTTGTTTAGCCGCGGTAAGGCAAAACGGCTTAGCACTCATTGATGTCACATACCAAAATGATGATATCTGTCTTGCTGCGGTCCAACAAAACCATCGAGCTCTTATTGATGTGACTGACCAAACCTCATGTATCTGCATAACTGCAGTAAAAAAGGACGGTATCGCATTATTATCAATCCTCCATCAAACCCCTGAAATATGCAGAGTGGCGGTTGAGCAGTCAGGTGAAGCCCTCCAATATGTCCGAGACCAATCAGATGTGGTGTGCATGATCGCCGTAAAACAAAATGGTTTAGCTTTATTGTATGTTCGTGATCAAACACCGGCGCTTTGCTTGGCTGCCACAAGCCAAAATAGAGATGCATTAACCTATATTCGAGATAGAAATATTTATAACATATGCAAGCAGGAAATCCGCCGAAACAAAGCTCGTGATAACCACAGTAGCCAGGCCTCATGAATAAAAA
>DNBN01000090.1:5155-22149 GCA_003491845.1 Porticoccaceae bacterium
GCCAGGCCTCATGAATAAAAAAATTTACTTAGTGGCTCAGAAATTGAAGGCCATACTTTTTACTGTTTTTTTCAACAGAGCTGACGATTCAAAAATTATATTAGCCAAAGTAAAAAGCAACGGTTTCGCGCTAGAGCATATTAAAAATCAAACGCCAACGATTTGCCTGGCGGCAGTAAAGCAAAATGGCCAAGCACTTCAGCATGTACAAATGCAAACCGATGATATTTGCTTAATGGCGATTAAGGGATCTTCATATGCACTCCAGTTTGTTCGTCAGCAGACTCCAGAGATTTGCCTTGCGGCAGTTAATCAGCATGGTTTTGCTCTACGGTATGTGATTAATCAAACTCAACAACTATGTTTAGCTGCAGTGAGACAGAACGGGTTAGCTCTGTTGCATGTAAAAAACCAAAACTCAGAAATTTGTTTATCAGCTGTTCAGCATCGGGGAGATGCTCTGAGGTACGTCATTAAAAGAACCCCTATTATTTGTTTGGCGGCAGTGCAACAGAATGGTGATAGTTTGCGGTATGTCAGAGATCAGTCTCCTGTTATTTGCCTGGCGGCCATTCAGCAATCTAGTAATTCACTGCGTTTTGTCCGTTCAAAAAGCATAGCAGTATGTTTAGCGGCATTAGAAAAAGATGGCACCGCACTCAGGTATATAGCCTTTCAAACCACAGAAATGTGCTTAACGGCAGTCAGTCAAAATGGTTTGGCGCTTCAGTATGTTAAACTCGAGCAAACTGAAGATCTTTGTCTTACAGCGGTAAAAGCCAACGGGCTGGCACTTGCATTTGTGATTAATAAAACGTCTGAAATATGTCAAGCATCAGTAGCGCAAAATGGCATAGCACTAAAATATGTATTAGATATACATCAGACGGAACGATTATGCCTAGTCGCCGTTAGCCAAAACGGCTTAGCACTGCGCTATGTAGTTAAGCAAACACCTAAAATCTGCTTGTTGGCAGCAGCACAGGACGGGACATGTTTGATTGATGTGATTGAACTAACTCACGCAAATTGTTTGGCGGCTGTTCAACAAAATTACCAAGCATTAATAGAAGTGGCAGATCAAACTTTAGATATTTGCCAAGCGGCAGTTCGACAAAACTCACTGGCACTATTATTGATAAGGGTTCAAACTGAGAATATTTGCCACATGGCGATCAAGGAAGATCCTTTTTCCATCCAGTATATTCACCACCAAACCACTGAGCTTTGTTTAATGGCAGTAAAAAGAAATGGTGCGGTTCTTCAGCATGTGCGCCAGCAGACACAAGCTATCTGTATGGCGGCTGTAGCGCAAACACCTAATGCTCTAAACTATATTAGGGATGCGAACGTCTATTCTTTTTGCAGGGATCAGATGAATATACAGAGATAACGTTTCAAACATATCTACTCTAAGGTTGTTTACTGATTAATTTAAACGACTCTCACCGGTCGCTCTAGAAAGAATATCGATTTGCACCTGAAATGCAAAACTTAATGAAAAAACACTTATAACGCTCGCCATAACTATTAGTTTTTGGATAGTCGCTTGCCGCACCATCTCAGCGGCATCATCAAAGGGGTTGCCGGAAAACTGTAAGTAGATAACATAAGAGACGACGCAGCCTAGATATAGACCAGTGGTCAAGGCATAGCGATTATCAACATCACTACGCAATAGAACAACAAAATATAAAAGTGATGCTGGAACCATCAGCCTGAACGCATTAACAGCAAAGAACGCGTGAGTATCCAAATACAAATCATACGGCGTCAAACCAACGCCGGCGAAAAAAATAGTACCTACTAAGAAAAAAAAAGAACCGGCAGTAGCGATAATGTTATCCACTGGATTTTTAGAAAACAAACGATGTATCTTAAGAAATGCAACCCCAACAGCAATGAACAGAAACATGGCCATATTAAAGAAGAAAGCAGATATAAAATTCACCTCCTCGGAATGAGACTGATAACCTCCCAGATCACTTAAAAAATTATGGGTAACTGAGTATCCAACTTGATTAGGATTGTGAATATTACCTCCAGGATAAAAAACCATAGCAATAATCACAGACAAAACAAAAAACGTGGACACATACCGAAGAACCTTAACAGGCCAAAAGTTATTCATATGACAAGCTCCATTGATTACATTATAAAAAACGAACCTAGCAAAATTTGCGAATATGATCAAACAGTGACTTGCTTTTTTTGTGTAAATGAGAATAATTACCGTTCTCAAAAAAATTATTCAAAAAGGGTTTAAATAATGCATGTAAATATTGCTTCATTGATTATTTGTCAGATCATCATTAGCTTATTTCTGGGTAGTTCTAAAATAATCGCTGATGAAGTCAATATTTACTCTGCACGACAAGAGTCTTTAATTAAGCCTTTATTAGATAAATTTACCAAAGACACAGGTACTACCGTGAACTTAGTCACTGGAAAAGGTGATGCGTTGCTAACTCGACTGAAAAGTGAGGGCGTGAACTCTCCTGCTGATGTTTTATTGACCGTCGATGCTGGTCGACTCTATAGAGCTCAACAAGCGGGGGTATTAAAGCCCGTTGATTCAGACGTCCTTACATTAAATATTCCAAGTCATTTACGCAGTCTAGATAATCAATGGTTCGGGTTAAGTGTAAGAGCCCGCGTTATAGTGTTTGCTAAAGATCGTGTAAACCCCGTTCAATTAAGTACCTATGAGGCACTTTCAAAACCACAATGGAAAGGAAAAATTTGTGTTCGCTCATCTAATAATATTTATAACCAATCTCTTGTTGCCGGCATGATAGCCTCCAAAGGTCTAGCGGAAACTGAAGGTTGGCTGAAGGGCTTTGTAGAAAACTTTGCTCGTCCACCAGCAGGTGGGGATAGAGATCAAATCAAGGCAGTTGCAGCGGGACAGTGTGACATCGCAGTGGTAAATAGCTATTATCTGGGCCGAATGCTTAGCTCTTCCGATAAATCGCAGAAAACTGCGGCAAATAAGGTTTCTTTGTTCTGGCCTAACCAAGCTGATCGAGGTACTCATATAAACATCTCAGGTGCGGCCATCACTAAATCGACTAAAAATAGTAAGGCTGCAGAACGGCTGATTGCCTTTTTAGCTGCCGATGAAAGTCAGAGATGGTATGCAGAACGCAACAATGAATTCCCCATCAGAGACAACATACAAGTCAGCCCGGTTTTAGCATCTTGGGGCTCATTTGTTGCCGACACTGTAAATATGACTGAGCTTGGTCAAAATAATGCTGAGGCCATAAAGGCTATGGATCGCGCTGGTTGGAAATAAATAAACTCTTATCTAATACCGGCTCATCTCAGCATATGAGAATGCGCAGACGTCTTGGACTATTAGCTTGTACAGCGATCATTGCTGTACCTATTTTGGTTATTTTTTCCAGTTTAACACAACCTTTTTCAGCTGCCTGGCCTCACCTTTTTGAAACAGTACTTCAAGACTACATTACCAATTCATTGATTTTGATGTTGGGAGTCGGTACCGGTACTTTGGTACTAGGTGTCAGTGCAGCTTGGCTGACAGCTATGTGTGACTTTCCCGGACGCAAGATCCTATCATGGGCATTCTTACTCCCTATGGCAATGCCAGCCTATATTATTGCCTATACCTATACAGGCATACTGGATGTTTCTGGTCCTATCCAAACAACCATGAGAACAACCTTTGACTGGCAGTATGGCGATTATTACTTCCCAGAAATCCGATCGTTAGGCGGCGCTATCTGTATGTTGTCATTAGTGCTTTATCCCTATGTTTATATGATCGTGCGAGTTGCCTTTATTGAACAGTCAACCGCTGTTTTAGAGGCGAGCAGGAATCTAGGTAGAAAACCGTGGGAAACCTTTTTCTTGGTCGCTTTACCCATGGCTCGGCCCGCAATTGTTGCAGGTGTTAGTCTCGCATTGATGGAGACCCTAGCCGACTATGGTACCGTTGCCTATTTCGGGGTTAGTACATTCACAACAGGTATTTTTCGAACCTGGTATGGGCTAGGTGAGCTCACAACAGCAGCTCAGCTATGTGCATTTTTGATGATGTTTGTGTTTGCTTTAATCGTCGCTGAACGGTGGTCACGACAACGTCTACGGTTTCATCACAATGCCGCTCGTAAAAAAATTACACGCATACGCCTTAGAGGATGGCGGGCAAATACCGCTTTGGTAACGAGCTATATGATCGTTGCATTAGGCTTTGTCATCCCGGCACTACAACTGACTTTTTGGGCCTCTACTCGGTGGCAAACCAATATTGACAGTACATTCTTAAGTTTGCTTTTCAATAGCTTTTTGTTGGCAGCAGTAGCGGCTCTATGCTGCCTAATCGTGGCTGTATTGTTAGCCTATGCTAAGAGAACCTTTCATTCTCGTATTGAACTAGCCGCCATTGCTGTAGCTAGTTTAGGTTACGCTGTCCCTGGAACTGTTATCGCAGTAGGTGTACTAATTCCTATAGCATGGTTAGATAACAACATAGACTTTCTCAGTACGGCATGGTTTGACTATCCTACCGGCCTTATACTAAGTGGTACCATCGGTGCACTGATCTTCGCTTACCTAGTTCGATTTCTATCCGTGGCATTAAACACTGTAGAATCTGGTTTAAGCGCCATTAAACCTAGTATTGATGAGTCTGCAAGATCACTGGGCGCAACGCCCTCTATGGTGCTCCAACGCGTCCACTTGCCTATTTTACGAACCAGCTTGCTGACCGCTTTACTACTCGTGTTTGTCGACGTTCTAAAAGAATTACCAACCACACTTATTTTAAGGCCGTTCAATTTCAATACACTGGCGGTGCGTACCTATGAGCTTGCTTCAGACGAACGTCTACTAGATGCCGCACTTCCGGCCTTAGCTATTGTCATCATAAGCTTATTACCTGTACTACTGATTACTAAGAATATTCTCAATGAGCACACTGCCAATGAATAAACAGCTACTATTAGACCAGGTCACGGTTAAGTACGACAACCAGTCCGCAGTTGCCAATGCCAGTTTTGAACTGGCTGAGGGCGAAATAGGCTGCTTACTCGGGCCTTCAGGATGCGGAAAAACAACCTTACTCAGAGCCATCGCCGGGTTTGAGTCACTCAGTGCTGGACAAATTAGTGTCCAAGGTAAAGCACTGAGCACTGACAAGTATACCAAGCCTCCTGAACATCGGTCTGTAGGCATGGTTTTTCAGGATTTTGCGCTCTTTCCGCATCTGGATGTACATCATAATATTGGTTTTGGCATTAGTCATTTATCGGTCAAAGATAAGCAGCAACGTGTTCTTGAGATGCTCGAATTGGTCGGACTAGATAAAGTAGCGTACCGATTCCCTCATGAATTATCTGGCGGTCAGCAACAACGTGTTGCGCTGGCAAGAGCGTTGGCTCCCAATCCACAAATATTATTATTAGATGAACCTTTCAGTAATCTTGATGCGGAACTTAGAACGCAGCTTGCAAGTGAGGTGCGTTCCTTACTTAAAAAGAACAGAGTTACCGCATTACTAGTCACTCATGATCAAGATGAAGCCTTTGCTATGGCGGACAAAATAGCACTGCTAAATGCTGGAAAAATCATTCAAGTGGACACGCCCTACAAGCTTTATCACAAACCAGGAAGTCTATTTGCTGCTGACTTTATTGGCAAAGGAGCGATTATTAACGTCGGTATAGACGCTGCAGGATTATTGGGCAACAATCTGGGTAATCTATCGATTAACGCCCTACCTAAAGATCTTGGCAATACCGTCAAACTCTTAGTTAGACCGGATGATATAGCCTATGACGAGCATTCCAATACTCAGCTCAAAGTGGTAACCAAGTCCTTTCTTGGTCCCAATTACTTGTATGAGTTAGCATTAAATGATGGCCAACTTGTTCCATGTCTTACCCATAGCCATATCGACATACCTATCGGCGAGAGTCTTCCTGTTCAATTTGACTTGCGCCACGTAGTCATTTTCAACGCTGACTAATTCTGCTTACCGGCGTTGCTGATCTCTTTTGCGTTTTTTTAAGGCCGCTAACTGCCACTCGGGTAGCTTTACTCTCGTATCATAATCCTCATCGGGATCATAATCGCTCATATCCTCAGTCAAAAGAGTATTTAACTTACTCAGAGTAGTTTTCAACCAACCTGTCTGGGGGCTTTTATCGTTCACAATCCAATCTCATTTATATCTTCACTATATGGCTTAAAAGGTTACATTTAATGTGCTCAAAATCAGCTCTCTCATTGCTCTTAAGAGTCCGTAAGTAACAAGCTAGGGGAGACGCTCTTACGCAAAGAGTCTCCAAAGCACTTTATGAGTGTATTTATATATCAATGTGCCATTACGGCAATATTAGGAGAACATCCTTGATGTCAGACTGTTCAGAGGATAGCTTCTTCGTATTAGTTTAATACGCAATGTATCTTCTAAGTCGCTCATAACCATAGTTTATACAGACCTGACATAGACCTAATAGCACTTGACCTTATGACGATCCAAGGGCTGTTCATTGTTAATAAATGATCGCCACAGCATGACCTATTACTCACTAGTCCGCAAAGTATAAAACATCTTTACACGGAAATTATAGGTGGCACAGTCAATTTGATCAGCAAAAAGTAGTGCAGGACGCGTACTTAACAAGGACATGAAATGGTGCATATTACAAAATCACTATACAGTGACCAACTGTTTGCTGAAAAGTTATCGCATCGCCCCGCTATAGAGATTTACCAGCATGACACCAATGACAATAAAAAATAGCCCAAGTATTGCTGGCCATCTGAGAATATCGCCCTGCATTATATATGACAGTAATGCCACAAGAAAAACACCGACACCACTCCAGGTTGCGTAGACAACGGGCAATGGAATCGTCTTGATCGCGAAAGTGAGTAAATAAAATGAAAAAGCATACAGACCGGCCATAAAAACAGTTGGCACAATTTTTGAAAAATTGTTGGTCATTGGAAGCATCAAAGTACCAGCTACTTCCAAGAGAATAGCACCCATTAGAACAACATAATTTGCCACTCTATATCCCCCAAAAATGTAAACCATTGTCAAAAGACGGTGATCTGTACCCACAAAAAGCTATTAAACATAAGTATAAAGCCGCCCAAAAGGCGGCTTTAAGTATTACAAAAACATTAACAGACTACTTAGAGGCTACAGTTTGACTGCCAGTGAAACAGTCGTTATCTAAATAATCTGTCAACGCCGTATAAAACTTTAGTTTGTGTCTATAAAACAATGTGTTGGAAAAGTGATCAGCGCCCTCTAACCAGAGAGACTTAAATTGCTTATTATTATCTTCCAATGCCTTTATATAGGTTCTAGCAGCGCGGGGAGGCGTTCTTTGATCGACATCGCCATGCACAATAAGCATAGGAACATTGACATTGGCCACTTCTTTTATGGGTGACAAGCTATCATCCCACATACGTAACTGCTCGTCTTTTTGTGCTCCTCGCATACTAAACCGGTAATAATTAACCTGTTCATTAGGATCAGGTACTGAGGCACCTGCCACAACACATTGATAAATTTGCGGCGTTCGTGACGCCGCCGCTAGAGCAGAGTAACCACCATAGGACCATCCAAACATCATCATTCGATTGGGGTCAACTAACCCTTGTTCAGCAAGATATAGCGCTCCGTCATCTTTATCATCCTGCATTTTATATCCGCCTTGACCGCCATCAATAAACGCTGACATATAGAAATCTAATCCATAGTTTTTAGACCCTCGATACTGGGGCTGAAGCACCATAAAACCACGATTAGCAAGAAGCTGAGCCCATTCATCAAAACTAGGATTCTCTCCTACAAAGGGTCCGCCGTGGGGCATAACAACCAAAGAATACGGCGGCTTACTATTGGGTACGGTAATAAATCCGCGTATGGTCTTTCCATCTCGAGACTTATACGTGATTGCCTCGACATCAGCCAATTTTTCACTAGAAAATTGTGGCTTTGAAGAACCTACGACACTGAGGGATCCATTCTTTAAAAGATAATAGGTTCCAGGATCTCGCGGGCCACGATTAGAAATAATCATACTATTTCCGTCTTCTGACCGACTGGATATTCGCAGTCGATCTGCATGCGGAATTAAACCTATTAATTGCTCATAGATGGCTTGTTCGCCACCATCAAAAAATTCGCGCTTAATATTTCTTCCATCATAGTAGGACACCGATACGATTTCATCTGGATTGGTATAAGGATTACTATGCCGCTGGACCCCGTTTAAATCGACGTCAGAACGTCGGTAAAGGAGCTCTTTATACTTTAATGTCTCAGGATTAAAGGACCAAAGACCAGTCTTATCATTACCATTATGGGCCAATACTAAAAGATCTTCCGAGGATGCTGGATCAAACCCCAAAACACGCCACTCTTCAAAACTATCTTCGCTACTACGATTAATAACCTTCCATTCTGAGCTGTCTGGTCCACGGTAATATGTCAACCACTCATTGGTCTGGCTATCTCTACCACTACCCAAACGCGGCCGCCCTTGATCATCGAAACCGAAATTATTAACCTTTGGTGATTCACGTGTCACTAATCTACGAGATTTTGATTTTAAATCAAATTCATAATACGAAGGATAACGAGATCTTTCTTCATATCCGTACATTAGAATCTTATTTTTCTTCCGCGGTAAGGTATCTTGAATACCAGCAATCGACCGAATTGTCTTCCACTTGGAGTTTTTAATCGCTTTCTTATCGAGCGTTAACATACCGCCTTTATACTCGTAGACTCCCTGATTCCAGTCATCTATTTTATCACGCACTTTCATCCTCGCACTAAATATGAGGCTGTCAGCTGAGACCCAATCAAAGGTCGTAATTTCCATCGGCTCGGCATTCATCCTAAACGGCCGTTTCGACAAATTATTCGCATCATAAACTTCAAGAATAGGATTGCCGTCTTTCGTTGCAATTTTCAATAATGCCAGACGATTACCATCAGGTGAAAGGCTTACACTGCTCATATTAGCACGCTTAGCCCATTCCTCGAGAGAATAAACATCACTTGCTAATCCTATGGAACTCCAACTTAGCGTCAGAGTAAGTATCACTAGCAATCGATTTGGAATACGTATATGCACTTAATAACTCCTTTTTAACCAGAATATTTAAAACATGTTTAGATAGTAAAACATGCGTAATAGTATGCAGAAAAATATCTATTAATTCAAAAATAATAACCTATTGGTAGTACCTATGCCTAATTAGGTGAGCAGAGCAATGACACGCTACAAAAAAAACCTCCTCAATTTAACTTGAGGAGGTTTTGATAACCTACTGTGTAATCAAAAGATTAGAATTCATAGGCAAAATTCATGTAAACAGTACGTCCGATCATATTATATCCATAGCCAATCGCAGCGTTGTTCTTAGCAGAAACCTCAGAACCGTCTACTTTTGGCGGCGCTTTATCAAGAATATTAGATGCACCAACTGTGACGCCCCAATTATCCTCTACAAAGCTCAATGACAAGGAATGTATCAGATAGGATTTGGCGAATCCAACGTCCCGACAAAGCAAGTCATCAGGACCACCTAGGCACGTATCAGAAAAAGTTCCAGTGCCGTTGCTATCATTAATGTCACTGAATGGATCAATATCGCGAGAGTCCTGGTCAACCGAACCAATGTAGTTTGAACGAAGTTGCAAACGCCACTTGTCATATTCTACCCGGAGAGTAGAGTTACCTTTCCAGCTTGGGAAGCCCCACTCGCCGGCAAGATCATCGTAGTCCTCAACACCGTTATCATCAACGAAAAGGAAAGAACGCTCGATTGAACGGTTAGCATCGATATCGAATGAAACTTCATAGGGACGCTCAAAAAAGGTCCATGTATCAGCAAAAGTAACATTAACATCAACACCACGTGCCTTTTCGTTATCTCTATTCAAGAAACCATTATCTAAAAGGACGATCTGTGGATCTGTTGGGTCACTAAAATCACGCGTGATTCTGCTACAAAACGCACTTGTGCCTGTTCGAGAACCATAACAATCATTGACGATGTATTGGCCATTTGGCTCGATGATCGTATCAGTGATATCGACTTCGTAATAAGTAGAGCTTATGCCGAAATCAAAGTCATTAGAGAACTCCTGTTCCCAAGAGAATCCCGCGGTCCAAGATTCAGAAGTCTCTGGATCAAGAGTCAACGAACCGCCAGTAGACTGCTCAACACTGTATGCTCCAAACCCTCGGGCTACCGTAGGATCAACGCCATTGGCTGCGCAATTAGCCAATATCTGGCTATCACGTGGATCATTTGCACCATTATATTCACCGGTAAATAGATCAATAGCTTCTTCTGGAGCCATACATGGATCACCAATGGTATTGAATCCAGTTTGGTTAGCTAAAAACAATTCACGTAAGTTTGGCGCACGGAAGGCAGTTCCATACGTTCCTCTTATAAGCAAAGAGTTGACAGGACGCCAGCCCATTTTGAATGATTCAGTTGTGTTGGAACCATATATTTCATCATCAGTTATCCTGGCTGACAAATTAACAGTGAGCTCTTTAGCCATTGGCATGTTTGCCAGAAGTGGCGCTTCAATCTCAACAAAGACCTCCTTCATGTCTTTTGCACCAACAGCACCGCCATCAGAGAAATATCCAAAGAATAGTCCGTCACGTGCAACCGCGTCTGGCATCGAATTGATTTCGTCCTTACGATATTCAACACCAACAGTTCCTAAGATAGGACCGTTGGCCATTTCATAAAGATCGCCTGCCATGGAGGCAGAGAAAATTGTCTGCTCGTAGTCTGTATCAAAATCACGACTATCAAAAAGATAATTAGTTTCAGCAGCGGTAGCAAACTCACCAACAATATCATCAGGATAGAGCGATGGTGCAAACATATTCACCGCAACACAACCGGGAGCAGCATCGTCCGCTAACACCACACCTGAGTCATTCTCACAAGGCGTGTCTGTAGATGAGTAATTGCCCAGTGCAAGATCCAAGCGATCACCACGAATACCAAACCGGTGAGAAGCGCCTGATGACTTTGAATAAGACAAGTACGTATCAAAACTCCAATTAGTCAAGGAACCCATTTCTAAGAAAGGTAGGTCTCCGGTGAGGCCGGCCACAAATCGGAGCTGCTGACGGTCACCTTCTCCAGCTGACCGATCATTTTTAACAGAAACGATAGGCAAAGTACCTACAGCACCGATGGGACCATTTAATAGCCCAAAGGTAGCAGGAGTACAACCAGCTAGTGGAATTCCGTAAGACGCGCAAAGACCTTCGTAGTAGGCCCCAAACGAGGCAGTATAAGCTGGATTAGTAAACAACGCGTCTTCTGCTAGACCACAGTCAACACCATTTTCAGCATTAGGGTTACATAGATTATAGGGGTTATTGGCAGGTACATCTGGGAATAACTGCGGAGGACTTCCCAACGTCTCAAACTCAACTTCGGTGTATAACGTCTCGAAGTATGCGGTGATGTTGGCATCTCCTTCAAAAGTATACTCACCAAAAACCATGCCCGTGGCTGATTGATAATCGGGATATAAGTAGCCGCTTTGGGCATAGTCTGTACCATTTAAGCTATAGTCAGCGTAAGATGCATCGGCAAGACCATCTCCGTCACTATCAATACCAAAGCCACCATATGGCGACACGGGTTCACTAAAGTTACCCCAGCCTCCATTGCTTTGTCCCGGCGTATAATATATTGACCCTGTAGCCATACCTGGTACAAATACTCTCCGAGCAAGTCCGCTTGCCACACAATCAGAGGGCTTCATGCCATAGGTCGCTGCGTAGTAGAGGTCTGTAGATCGATAATTGCCGTCGGTATCAATTTCATAATTCTTGCTGCACTCAGACATCCAAGGACGGCTACCATAAGTGGCGTGAGAATCTTTGTTATAATCTAATCCTGCTCCAATTAGACCGCGATCCCAATTTTTACCCCAGGTGACGTTCAAGTTTATATTGTCACCACCATCATACTTAGGAGAGGTGGCTCCACCTTCAACCGTAAAACCATCAAAATCTTTCTTTAAAATGATATTCGCTACACCACCAATCGCATCGGAACCATAAACCGAAGATGCTCCATCAGTAAGTGTCTCATATCGTTGCACAAGGCCTGCAGGAACAGAACCCACGTCAGGAGCATAAGGCGCCCCTTCGGCACCGCCTGGTGCCATTCGTCTACCATTGATCAAAACCAATGTTCGCGATGCGCCCAGCCCCCTGAGGCTAAGCGGTCTAGATCCTGGACCATTGTCCAATACAAATCCGCTAAAAGTCAGATCAACCTGCTGGCCGCCAGCGGATGTGGATGACTGAAGGATATCTGCAGCGTTAACCAAACCTGCTTCTCGAGATATACCTGCATTGATAATCTGCAAAGGAGCTATGCTTGAAAAAGTGGTTCGCTTTAAGCGTGAACCAGTTACGACGATCTCTTCAACAGAATCTTCAGCTTCGGATTCCTGAGAAGATTCAACGGCATCAGACGTAATTGATTCTGACTCAATCACATCCTGTGCATAAACAGCTGACGCTGTCAGTAGTAAAGCGGGCGAGGCCAACAGCGCCAAACGGCGAAGCAAACCAATATTTTTAGAACTCATGCGGTGTCTCCCAAGAGAGTTTTTTTGTGCAAATTGATGATAAGAAATGCCTTCACTCGAATGATCAACGACAGTCAAAGTTTTGGCACATCTAGGCATAATAACGGAATTACAATAAAATGCAATTATGCATAATTGAGCCAGCTAAATATTAAATATTTCATAATACGATTGACAATAAAATATCCTTCAAACGACAAAATTGGTAGATCTGGTACAGTGTTTCCAGTCATGAAAAAGCGCTATATAGTCACAAATAATCAATACCCGCGAAAATTATTTGCATACATTCTTATAAAAAGTGCATCCATGTGATGTCATTTATCCTGCGTATTTTTTTTGGGCCATTGTAGTATTAAGCCTTTCGAGCTGTGATCTATCAGCATCGAAAAGGATAGACACTCAGCAATTACTAAAAAGTAGCCAAGAGCGTAAAATGGCGGCTATCGCGATCTCTGATAATTATGGTACTGAGATTACAAAAGAAATTTTGCAGCGGGACGGTAACGCGGTAGAGGCTTTGCCCTAGCAGTGACATTTATAGATGCTGGTAATGGTGGTGGCCTCATGACCTTGAAAATAGGCGCAGAGGTCACATTTTTAGACCATCGTGAGACAGCGCCCGTTGGTGCACATAAAAATATGTACCTAGATTCAAAGGGTGAGGTGATAAGGGCTATTACCATTATTGGCAGCAAAGCCGCTGGAGTACCCGGAACCGTCGTTGGATTATGGGCGGCACATCAAAAGTACAGTAAGCTTCCTTGGATTGGTCTATTGCAGCCAGCAATCAGACTAGCGGAAGATGAATCTTCCCCGCGACGGTGTTGGCCGACAGCATCAATAGTATGCAGCCGCGTTTTGCTCAAAAAACTAACTGTAATAAGTATTTCAATAGCATCGATATAAATAAGTTATTTAAACAACCAGAATTGGCACGAACTCTAAAACCTGTAGCACTGCATGGCGCTGATAATTTCTACCGAGGAAAAACGGCCAAACTTATTATTGATGAGATGCAACGCTCTGGCGGACTGATATCAATTGAAGACGTGCACCAGTATAAAGCGCTTTGGCGAGACCCTAAACGTGTTAAATGGCAAAATTACGAAATCATCTCTGCCCCACCACCACGTTCTGATGGCTTTGCTATTGTTCAGTTATTAAAAATGAACGATTATCTAGCAGATCAATTTGCTGATACCGAACCCCAATTCTGCACAATATATTAATCTTTCGGATGAAATGGAAAAACGTGTGTTTGCCAATCGAGCAGAGTATCTTGGGAATCTAGATTTCGTGGATATACACATCAAAACGCCCCTAAGCGACGAGTATATCTCAAAGCGCGCAACTGAAGTAAACCTGACTGCAATATAGAAAATGAAAGGCATTAACCCTAGCTTGGAGTCCCCCGATACCACACCTTACTCTATCGTTGATCAATAGGGTAATGCAGTGTCGGACACCTATGCCATAGAGTCGGACTACGGCATTGGCGTTGTGGTCAGCGGCGCAGGATTCCTATTGAACAATGAAATGGATGATTTTAGCGCTAAACCCGGAGTCGCCAACATTTTCGGCGTGATGGGCAATAAAGCCAATGAAATTCAACTAGCTAACCCCATGCTATCGTCCATGTCACCAACACTTTTACTTAAAAATGGTGAGATTGAAATGGTACTGGGGACACCGGGCGGATCCACTTTTTTAAACTGTATTTCAGGCATAATGACTATTTTAGACTACAAAATGACACCACAGGACGCGATGGATGCAGAACGATTTCATCATCAACTGGTGCCGGCAGATTTGGTCACCTACAGTGGGTTCACGATTGGTCGACATCTGTCAAAGGAAACAGTGCACGCACTGTTAAAGCGAGGATATAGAGCAGCACCGCATTCGTTTGAATACGGCGATGTTCAAATAATCGTGAAAAACGATAGACCTTCGACTGCAGCGTCAGATTCGCGCGACAGAGGAGTGTCTCGGGTTTTTGCTATAACCACAAAAACCCGAGACCACTAACTACTTGCTTTTTTCTATAGAGTTACCTGAAGTCTCAATCCCAGATTACGTCCGGGCAGAGGAACTTCTGACTTTACAAAAGAAGCATGATTTCTGGCCACTTCGTCCAATAAATTCTTAGCAAAGAACGATAGTGTAGCTGTTCTTTGTTTCCCAAGGTCGAATGTTTTGGTCGCATTAAAATCCAACATATTGAAACCACTGGTAACTGTTTCATTTACACCAGTATCACGCTGTGATGAAACATCTTTTAAACCAAGTATGAGTTCAAGATCATCTTGAACATAGGCAACTTCATACATATTTCTGACCGGCACAATCCTGGGAATATCGGTATCATCTCGAAACTCTCCAGATACTGAATCGCGTCCAAATGACAAGGTAAGGTCACCATTTTTCAACTCAAGAACAGTCCCAAACTCTATTTCATAACCAACAAAATATGCATCCTGTTGCAAATAGTTGGCCTGAATTAAATCACCGTGGTCGTGTTCTTCTTCGTGTTCATCATGCTCTTCTTCAGTTTCGTCTTGAAGATATATATAACCGGAAACATCGTTTTGAAATAACGTAAAGGTGCCAAATACACCTGCATGCTCATAGGCTAGGGTGATATCGAAATTAGTTGATCGCTCAGATTCTAATTCAGTATTACCTACTTCAAATCTTCCCGTAGCTAGGTGGGGCCCATTCATAAATAATTCCACAGAAGACGGCGCTCTCTCAACAATTCCACTACTGACATTTAAGTCAAATTTCTCATTCAAGTCTTTGCCAAGGCTTACAGCAATGCTTGTGTTATTGAAATCTCTGACGAAAGATGCCAACTCTTCATGCTCATCTTCATGCCCATCTTCATGCTCATCCCCATGGTCCTCATCGTGATCTTCTTCATGACCAACGGATCCGTTTCGTCGCAGACGGTCATGGCGTATACCCATATCAAGATGAAATGAATTTACTTCCTTACTGAGATAATAGCCTATAGTAACTTCTTTGCTATCTGTTGGATTCATAAAGGCTTCTTCGCCGATAATTAACATATCTTCATCAACAAAATTTACCGATACCTTTTGCAAAAGTTCATCGGTGGATACATCAAAAATAGCACCGTATTCTCGTGACTCATTGACAAAGCGCGTTGGACCCTCTTCATGGTGCCCACCTTCATGTTCATCTTCTTCGTGTTCTTCGTGTTCTTCGCCCTCATGCTCCTCTTCGGCATGCTGCTCTGTTAACGAATAATCTGTATCTCTTAGAAAGTAATTAACCTTTTTTAGCCAGCTGTTGCTTAGCAAAAAGGCTCCCTCTACATTAACTACCTCAGAGTCTGTCGTTGAAAAGATTCGTTCGCCTTCATGCTCATCATGCTCTTCTCCTTCATGCTCTTCTCCTTCGTGCTCCTCTCCTTCATGCTCTTCTCCCTCGTGCTCATCGCCATGTTCATCGCCATGGAAAGGAATGCCATAAATGCTTTCTACACGATTAACCGAAACACCAAAATAGCCCCACTCTCCTGTTTTAGAAGCACCAAATCGCAAAGCCTTGTTTTTAAAATCAGAATTAGATAAAGAACCTAAGTCTTCTTCGTGCTCGCCTTCATGTTCACCTTCGTGCTCGTCTTCATGTTCATCTTCATGCTCGTCTTCATGAACTATCGCACCTTTAGGTACATCGAAGTTACCAAATTGAGAATCTTTATAAGCGAAACTAAGGTTTAAACCACCTACATTGTTTTGATAGGAAAGGTTTTGGCTATCACCATCATTTACAGACTGAGTCTCCAAACCAAGCTTAAACTCTGAATCTGAGAAATCCTCTCGCGCAATGGTGTTGTCCACCACATTAATGATTCCACCAATTGTACCATTGGAATATAAGAGCGATGATGGTCCTCTAACTATCTCAATCTGTTGTATGTTGTTTAAATCCACATCGTTCACATGGTCCGCACCAATCCCTGCAACATCACGGACGACCATACCATTGTTAAGAATTTTTACTCGGCTTCCCGACATACCTCGAATGATGGGTTGACCAACACCAGAGCCATAATCTGCAGATGAAACCCCTAATAAACCATCCAGAGATTCTCCCAGACTTTGCGATGCTGTAGCGGAAATATCATCGCCGCTCACCACATGCAGCGGATTTTCAAGATCACTCAAAGTTCTATCAATAAGAGAAGAGGTGATTACCACTTCTTCAATTTCATTTGCTACGGCATAACTACTTAAAAGAGCGCTAGCCATAATGGCAGCACAGATACGCGGGTTCATAGAACCTCCTAGAAAATTAAAAATTAAAAATTAAA
>DNBN01000090.1:22376-29595 GCA_003491845.1 Porticoccaceae bacterium
AAAAATTAAAAATTAAAAATTATTAAGATGGAATTTAAATTTTAGGCGGGGCTCTTGATAAATAGGAAGAAAATGATGGCGTTAAAATCACGCACACCGTTTTTGACAAACGAGGCGTGTAAGAAGAGAATGCGAGAGACAATTCAGAGACGTGCGAGACTAGGGTATCTTTAAATACATGGCAAGTGTCACACTCTAATTGAAGAAATCCCTCACCAGTGACCGAGTGTGACAAATCATGGGCTACGTTGTTACCCACGAAGACAACTGCCGTTAGCAGAAGTAGTGCGAAATATTTTTTCAACTTAGCGTTTACCACATGTGTGACCCTTCGAAAAATGGCTGAATTAAAGCCCTACGAGACGCGGACTATAAGATATTTTTTATAAATGTCAAACTCTTATCATAGTTTCGAGTAAATTCATTTTTCTCGCCCCTTTATCGACCGTTAATTAACCTAGAGTATTTTAATTATCCCAATACGGTTCCAAAAAAACTTTTACATGAATACTACAGTCTGCAATTAGCTAAACATTTGTATCTTGATAATATCGCTTTATATCAGCAATTTGGAAGTTTCTCATGCCAACCTATCATCAAGAATTTTTACAGATAAAACACCCGCGCCCACCTAGCTTGCTTTCTTCAATATAGCAAGGAACGTCGGTTGACAAGCGTATACTAACTCAAAATAACGGCCATTATTCATAACCAGTAGAACTAATTTACACCATACAAATTACCCTGATTGACTGCAAAATAGTGATTAATACCCGACAGACCACCAAATGTACATATAGGTGGACTACATGGTAGTGCTGAGCAACTTTTTTTAACGTTTACATCCCTTTTGTGTCTGACAATGTCTAGCGCAATAATTAGTGCACAATGCAGTGTCGAATTCTCCTAACAGCAATCCAATGGAAGTTAGGACACTATGGTCAACCATAATTATCACATCATTTTTTATACCAACCAACTCCATAAGGAGTTTTATCACAGGTAAAAGTACCATCATGCTTGATCAAATAGCACACATTCTCTGTGATCAAAAAGTATGATATTTCAAAAGCATGAGGAATTGATCAAGGTTATCTCCTTAGTATGATGGCGCAGAAACCAAGCGCCAACAGATATTCATGAGCAGACCCTGTCTTGGTAAGGAACGATTGGCAGCATAACTTTATTGTGAGGCTCATTAAGAATAAAAAAACATCTGAGCGCATAAAGCACTCTGCTAAACGATCAACGAGCACCATCATGCATAACTAATTCGAGCAATGGATCAATAAAGTTAATACACAACTTATCTGCAGCTACTTGCATTTGGTCCTCGAGCTAATTAACAAACCTAATTTCTCATTAAAACACTCTCTATCCTTTCAATTAGTATGAGGTAACACACCACAGCAAAAACAAGAGAAATTTTTATTAGCGTACCCTAGGCGATTGGATTAACTCCAATCCAAAAAAGGAGGGGCAAGCCCCTCCCAATTTCAAGCATTCATGTCAATCTTAGAATTCATAATTAACACCTAGGGTGTAAGATATTGGTGAACCTGGGGTAGTCCACCACTTGTGATAGGAACTAAGATAATGCTTTTCATCAAACAGATTATCAATGTGCATAGACAATTGAGTCTGTTCATTTAGTTTGTAGGAACCAAACACGTTGAATAAGGTGTACTCCGGCAGTCTATAGGACGGGTCAATTGTCTCACCGAGACGATCATCAATATAATTTACGCTAAACCCAAGGCTAGCATCAGTTTCGTTAACAGAGAAATCCTTAGTTAACATGAAATTTGCACTGTTTTTTGGCACATTCACAAGCGCACTCCCGGCGGGAAGATTCACACCCCAATCAAAGTTGTATAATTCAGTTGAAGTCCCTGCATCTACATAAGCATAAGAGAACACTAGGCTTACACTGTCAGACAACTCTCCACTAATGTCGATCTCTAAGCCCTCACTCTCTGCTCCACCTAAGGCGGCACTTTCCCCCGAATTTATAGGGTCTGCTGTCAAAATATTAGACTTTTCCATTTTAAATAGAGCTATGGTAGTGCTTAGCCGACCGTTAAGGGATGTAATTTTTACGCCTAGCTCAGAAGATTTACTCTCCTCAGGATCAAAATTATTGCCATTGACATCCGCCCCACTGTTTGGACGAAAGCCCTCAGCATAACTAGCGTAAAGAGAAACATGCTCCGATGCTTCATAGGTTAAGCCAAATCTAGGGCTGACCGCAGACCTCTCTGAACTGCTAACCGACGTTGAGAGACGATTGGTTATCTCCTGTCTAAAATCATCAAAACGTAGACCCAACAGCATTTTCCACTGATCGGACAAATC
Organism: Porticoccaceae bacterium; assembly: GCA_003491845.1. GTDB lineage: Bacteria > Pseudomonadota > Gammaproteobacteria > Pseudomonadales > Porticoccaceae > HTCC2207. The sequence goes on from DNBN01000090.1 coordinate 24,732, forward strand.
AATTTGATCTTGAAAGTAAAAACCATAGGCATCCTGTGTCTCCAACCTATCGGTATTGACGCCAAGGGTCTGATCTTGAGCTTGACCGTAAATCGGATTATTGAGATCAACATAATACGTCGAGGTCAGCCAGCCATCACGCCAACGACTTTGTACCGTATCAAGCTCATAGTCATAAGTATCCATTCCAACAAGAAGATGATGTTCCATAGCGGCGGTGGCAAAAGTTCCTGTCAACTCAACACGTGCTGATAGATCGGTTGCATCATAATCTCGCTCACGGCGTTGACGATTTACCAGCTCATTTGGCCCAACCCCATTGGCCATCTGAATATCACCTCGAGTTAGAATTTGGCGGCCGCCGGAGAGCTCCGTTTCACTCGATAGTCCCTCAAATGAAGACGTGCGATACCCTAAACCTGCCAATAATGTCCAATCACTGTCTAACTCGTGCTGAAATAGAAATTGATGACCGGTGGCTTTAATTTTTATCGGACCATCGTGGGGCTCTCCGAAAAAAGTACTCACATCAACAATAGTGGGGTCAAGATCAATAGAGACAATGCCACGATCAAAAGGTGTCTTTTGATCGAGTATTTCTAACTCATAACTTAGGGAGGTTTTATCCGAAAGCAAAAATAACAGTGACGGAGTTAAATCCAATTTTTCAGTATTTATGGTGTCGCGAAAACTTCCCGCGTCTCTATAGGAACCGTTTATACGGAAAGCAACTGAGTCAGAGATTTTGTTGGTATAGTCTGTCGCAACACGACGATTATCGTAATTACCCACAGATGCCACAAGAGATCCTTGCTTTTCAAATTGGGGCTTTTTAGTCACTACATTGATTGTACCTCCGGGTTCTCCGCGTCCGTACAACGCCGATCCAGGACCTTTCAATACCTCAATAGTTTCTATATTGGAGGCATCTCTGTTTCCGCTGTAACCACGACCGCCGCTGAATCCATTAATTAGGTATCCTGATGGTAAATTTTCATCTCCAGCAAATCCACGAATGGCAAAGCTATCCCATAGACCGCCAAAACTATTTTGCCTAGAAACACCACCTGCTAAATCTAAGGCATGTTGCAAATCTGTCTTGCCTAGCTTGCTTAATGTCTCACGTGAAATAATCTGTACTTGTTGAGGTAACGACTCTAATGGCACATCGCCTCTGTAAGGTTGCTTTTGGGCGAATACTATAACCTCTTCAAGCTCTTTCTGGTTGTCCAACGCTTGGGCAGCGGCTGCACTTGTGTTTAAAAATAAGAGAATTCCCATAAACTGGGTAAGTAAAGAATGCGGGTTCATAAAACCTCCTGAAAAATTTAAATTTAAAACGAATTTATTAGATTAAATCTAAATTTGAGAGGGGGGGGCTCGGGATAGATAGTAAGAAAATGCAGGCCAAACAACATTCAGAAGCGGTTTTGAAATTGCCGCAGCGGAAATCGGCGCTAAAAGTGGAAAATCGGGAACCAAAACAACCGGAGTACCCTTGAAAAGAGTGCAATTATTGCATTCTTCAATCACCGAACTCCCATAACTAGCAAGATGAGTCAGTTCATGCGCGGTATTTTGTGTTATAAAAATAGTCGCCAATGCCAGAAAGAACAGTATTAACGAATACTTATTGTGCCATCCTAACGACAATCTGCCACTCTCCTTGTGCCATCCCAACGACAATGTTCCATGCCCCAAAAATTCAGCGTCAAATGATATCTTTCTTTGCTACGATTATATATCTACTCTCAGAAAAAACCACAACTAAGATGTTTGGCATACGCGATTGAAAATCAGGCGGCTACACAACCATCCCGCTAAGAGCAGTGTCGTTTTATAAAGTCTTCAGCGGCGTCAAATATCAATACCCTTCGCTCATCTTTCATGTTTTCCAAGGTTTTTCGCATAAACGAAAGACGAGGATTATTTTTCAGTAATCCCAGGTTTCGGCTAACAAAACGCCAATAAAGTCCATCAACAGTGTGACACCAATCGCCTTTTTTATAGTCACTCATTTTTAAAATATAATTTGATCCACAAATATACGGTTTAGTAGCAAAAATACCCCCATCAGCAAAGGTACCCATACCAAAAACATTTGGTGTCATAACCCATTCTGAGGAATCCACGTACATCTCCATAAACCAGCGATACACTTCTTTTGGGTGAACTTCACACAATGTCATGAGATTAGAAATAACCATTAAGCGATTAATATGGTGGGTATATCCATACTGGTTTGAGAAAGTAATGGCATCATCCAGCGGAGGTATTCCTGTTTCTCCAGAATACCAGCTGGCATTAAGAGATCCAGAAAAATTGAAAAAATTACTCTCCAACTGACTCTCGCCATGATGTTGGTAAACACCTCTAATGAACTCACGCCAACCAATAATTTGTCGAAGAAACCCCTCTACAGAGTTAATAGGAACATCCTGTTTTTCGGTGTAGGCCAGTACCTTGTCGATAATGTCTACAGGTGTAATTAACCCCATATTTAAAGAAGGGCTTAATGCGCTGTGAAACATAAAGGTATCATTTTGCAAAATCGCATCTTCGTAGATACCAAAATTCTCAAATTTGACAGCCAAAAAGTAATCAATTTGTGCCAAGGCATCGCGGCGATTCAGTGGCATCCAAACATGATTCATTTGCCCAGGATGATTGGCAAATTTTGATTCAATAATAGCTTTTAATGGTGCCACATATTTAGATGTCGCTGATTGATACTGTTTAGGTAGAGTCAGACCCTTAGGTATTTTCTTTCGATTATCTTCGTCAAATGACCACTTGCCGCCCAAAGGATTTTGTTGGTCGTCCATTAATAACTTTAGCTTTCTACGGACCTCTTTATAAAAGTTGCCCATGCGCAGCGTCTTAGATTTACCGTTAAAAGCCAAGAAGTCTTCGCGGTCAAGTAAAAACATAGGTGATGGCAAAATAGTCAGGACTACGTTTTGTTGCTCTGCAAAGGCTTTAATTCTTAATTCAAAATCTTTATCTTCAATTTCGAAAAGCGTTAAGTTGGTAATACCATTTGCCAACATATGGGCTGCTAACTTATCTTCATAGCTATCATCAAACGTTGGGTGCTCTATATCGACATACCCAACATGACAGTTGGCAGCCTTTAACTCGTCACGTTTTTCACGCATTGCTGCCAAAAACATTAGTATTTTTAATTTATGGTGCCTCTCGTAGGTACATAAACCTAAGTCCTCTGCCATAAAAATACGGTCGGCGCCAACATTTACTATGGCCTCTACGGGGAATAATTGATTACCTAAAATAACAAGCAGGGTATTGGTCGACATAATTACTTTGGTCCGTTGTTTAAATTATTTCCCACATGAGTCTGTTAACAAAAAGATTAACAGTTCAAAGAATACTGCTGTTCTAATGGATTAGGATCACCTTGGTAATCAGAAAAAACTATAGCTTAATTTGACAACAAAAGATGTACACAGAGCATTGTTTTTAGTTGAGGAAGGCATTCTATGTTACCGCAACTTATTTCTTTAAAACCCAACTTAACTAACACTCTTGCGGACCCATGATTACCTTCTATCGACGACGTATTTATGTGAGTAGTAGACAATTCATCATTGGCGTAACGTATCAGCGAGTCAGCCGCCTCAGTTACTAGTCCTCGGTTCCAGTAGGCTCTGGCTAATCAAAAACCTAGCTCGTAGTAACCCTCATCCTTTAAGGCAAGTCCAACGTCCCCAATAAGACGATCATTAATAAAAATATTGAGATTCAATTCAGATTCACTCACACGCTCAAATCAGCTATCCGCTGCATCCTCCGTATACGGATATGGGAGACGAGCTAACCATTACACCACCGACCAATCATTGAGATGATCGTTTAGGTCTTTTCGGTCTGTAGCGCTAATAGGTTTTCGCACCAGCCTGTCGGTATTACTTTTTACCATACCAAACTCCGTTTGAGATACACATAGACTGAGCATACTCTGGTATTTTACTTTGTGTTAAATTGCTTGAAATGGAAATAATTAACGCCCTCACCTTTATCGGCATTATCTATCATCGTGTGTGCCAATAGATCAGCCTGAATACTTCTATAGTTGCTCAGTGGTCCCACTAAAAGCGGATCAATAAATCCAAAGACGATCTGTCCCGCACCTTCCAAGGAACGGCTATTGCTCCTCTTACCTCGCAAGAGACCTGGGCGGTAAATATTAATCCGCGAAAAACCCAGAGATTTTATCGCTACCTCTAATTGTCCTTTAGTACGCAAGTAAAAGTTTCTAGAGCGCGCATCTGCACCTACTGAAGATACTAGGCTCAATCCTGTTGCACCGGCCTCTCTGGCTTTTTTTGCCATCCCCAAGGCATAGTCAAAATCTACCATTCGAAAAGCACCTCGACTGCCTGCCGTCTTGATAGTTGTTCCCAAACATAAATAGAGATGTTTGCACGTAGGTAACTTACCGCTAATGAGAAATTGTTGGAAATCTATCTCCAGAATTTCAGTCCTGTCTGGTAGACTCTCAATCGACCGTCGCACTAAAGCAATTGTCGGCTGTTTTTGCGCTGCTAATTCGCGGACAATGTTAAGGCCCACCAGACCAGTAGCTCCTGCAATAATAGATTTTGTCACTTCATTCTCCAAAAGGTATCGAATTTAGGCTGCCTTAAAATACAGCTAAAAATTAGTCTTAGGATACACCCAAAGACCCTATTTTTGGCGTTAAAGTTAGAATGAAATACTATCAAGGACTGTTTTTTGCTACATTTATAGAATGCTATTATGTATCCTTGATGGAGAAGCACAATGAATAATTTATCCTGGGCAGAATTTGAACGCGTAGAACTGCGAGTAGGCACGGTCTTAA
>DNBN01000337.1 GCA_003491845.1 Porticoccaceae bacterium
ATGTAGAAGGAAAACCCTCCAATAATAAAATCTTTCTAGCCTATTAGTCTTTCTGCCAAAGCTATCTATTTTATCCTCGTGTTCACAAGTAATCAAATCACCACGGAGCAACTCATTGCCACGCCAACTACAACCAGTAACGCTGCAATAGCTTTTTTTACATATTTAGTTGGGACTTGTTTAATCCAGTGGCTGCCGAGGAAGGTTCCAATGGCAATGCCAAAAGCGATTGGAATAGCAATGCTTAGATCTAAAATACCATTCAGGCTATTTCCGATGGTAGCAAATATCGAAATTGGCAACTGAATCGCCTGAGCTAAACCAACTGTTGCAGCAACTGGTGCGGCGAACCAGAGCAGTAACGGGATCATAACTAACGGGCCTCCAGTTCCACTCAGCGCTGAGAAAAGTCCAGTTATGCATGCAAACAGAATTAATTTTTTGTCACTAATTGGGAAAATATTTAAGCTTGGTAGTTGCTTTTTTACCAAAAATTCTCTTCCACCGGAACCGAGGGTAAGGCCCGCGATTAGCAGTGTCAGTATTTCTTCAGTGAAATAAGATAGCAAGAATGATCCTGCAAGTGTCGCTGGGACCGCTCCAATCCAGACAAGTTTTACCTGCCTCCACAAGGTTGGATCCCTTCTCAAATAGAGTATTGTCCCGACTGAGCCTGAAATCATGAAAGAGAAAATACTTGCAGCGATACTGTGATAGATGTCCACGCCAACAATAAAAGTCAGCAATGGTACAAGAATAACGCCTCCGATGCCCACCGCCCCGATTAGAATTCCAGAACTCAATCCGCAAGCGATGTAAATTAGGGACGAATTAGTAATTAGTTCCATAAATTACAACTTTCTTTCGATGATCTCACAGGTGGGGCAATTCTTGATCATCTGTCAAGACTAGCTGATTTTGGCTTTTGATGATAGAGGCGGTCTCAGGAGTTCACACCACTTGTTACGGTGGATCGACTGACTTGAAAGACGATCTGAGACGACAAATAGAAAGAACCATTCAACCGCGTTCAAGGCGCGTGTTGCGCTTAATGCGATCCGCGAGGAAATGTCGCTGGCAGAATTGTCAAAAAAGTCTGGCGTACATTCGGGCCAAATCAGTACGTGGAAACGTGCGGCCTTGGACAACATGATATCAGCCATCCAGTAATGTGGGAGAGATTCCGAGCCGGAGGTCCGCGCCGCTGAGGCAGAGAAAGCTGCACTCGAAGATTGGGCAGTTGATGGTAGAGTGGGATTTTTTGGCTGATGCCTCTCATCAACAACACAAGATCTGACCGTATCTGCTGAAGAATGTTGTGATCAATCGTCCAAACCAAGTCTGGTGCGCAGATATTACGTATATTTTGATGCAGCGCGGGGTCCTATATCTCGTGACGATCATGGACTGGTTCAGCCGCAAAGTTCTTGCTTGGCAGCTCTCCAACAGCGTGGATGCGGTACTTTGCGTTGAAGCATTGAAAGAGACTTTGGCAAAATATGGCGCGCCGGAGATACACAACACCGACGAGGGGTCGCAGGTCACCAGCGGTGATTGGGCTGACTTACTGACTGATGTGAAAGTCAGAATCAGCAGGGACGGGAAGGGGGGCTGGATAAAGAACTGCATTATCGAACGCCTGTGGCGGTCTCTCAAGGAGGAATGCGTTTACTTGCATGTTTTAGAGAGCGGCTCACAAGCATAGGCGGGTATCGGGAAATGGATGGCATATTACAACACGGAGAGTCCTCACGCGACTTGCGGTATCATGACCCACGGCATCTTGACCCTGGACGAGGCCTAAGCCAGCCAGACAGAACCAGTGAGATTAGTAGCCGGACATGAAACCATGGTCTACCTTAACAAGGCTGCAAATTAGTTGAAAAACTAGAACCACCTCTGATTTTAAAGGCGATCATGTGAACTAATTTGAAGTAATATTTAGCTATTGCCTATGATATTGACATTTAATTATCGATACGCTCTATTAACTTGCGTGGAATTTTAGTTTGCAATGCCAAGCCACCTAGATTTGGGAGCTATCAATGTTTCTTCGACAACTTGAATATCTGATCGCTGTTATTGAGGAAGACCATTTCGGTCGCGCTGCTGAAAAGTGCTATGTTAAGCAGCCCAGTCTCTCAAATGGTATCAAGCAGCTTGAGAGCGAGCTAGGTATTACGCTTTTCAAACGTGGCCGTGGCCAAAGGTTGTACGGTATCACTGAAGAGGGAAAAAAAGTATCGAAGTGGGCCCGTTTAATTTTAGCTAATTTTAATGCGATGCGTGATGAAATTGGTGAAATGAAAGAAAATTTGCAGGGAAGATTGCGGATTGGCGCTATGCCATCGATGTCTCCAGTTCTGCCAATTATTTTGCAACGAATAAGGGGGGCTTATCCCGGCGTAAGTGTGGATGTTCATTTTGTTGGAAACGAAGAATTAAAAGTGAGCCTTGATAAATACGCGTTGGATTGCGCCATAACATATGATGATTACGCGGCTGAAATGTCTTGGTGTAACGCTCAGCCAATATTCAAGGAAACATGGAGCTTGCTTGTTCCAGACTCCTACGAATTTGAAAGTATGGAAGATATCACATGGAACGACGCCGCAAAATTACCATTCGCAATGTTAACTCCATCAATGCACGAACGCCAATTAGCGGATACTATTTTTAGAGGCTTAGGGTTTGAGGTTACTCCAAAAATTGAATCAGAGTCTATTTTGCACCTTATGTTTCAAACCCAGTATACAGAGCTATGCACAATCATACCTACACATTTTACGAGGATGCCCGGCACACTGGAGGGCACGAAAGCTTTGCTGCTGAAGGACCCTGTG
>DNBN01000025.1:0-3523 GCA_003491845.1 Porticoccaceae bacterium
TATTGAGGGTCGCCACCATTAGTGCTTTCAGCACCGCCCCTAACTGTTATACTATCAGCCTTAGACATAGATGAGAGGCTTTATGAGCTATCAAGTCCTTGCCCGAAAATGGCGACCCAAATCTTTTTCCGAAATGGCAGGTCAAGAACATGTCCTGCAGGCGTTAATCAATGCTTTGGACAATGATCGTCTTCATCACGCATACCTATTTACCGGTACCCGTGGCGTGGGCAAGACCACCATTGGTCGTATTATGGCCAAATGCTTGAACTGTGAAGTCGGCGTATCATCAGTACCTTGTGGAAAATGTACAAGCTGTTGTGAGGTGGACGAAGGTAGATTCATAGACCTTATTGAAGTAGATGCGGCATCGCGAACTGGCGTTGATGATATGCGAGACCTTCTCAACAATGTGCAATATGCGCCATCTCGTGGCCGATTCAAAATTTATCTAATTGACGAAGTTCATATGCTGTCCAAGCAGAGCTTCGCAGCACTACTCAAAACCTTGGAAGAACCACCGACTCACGTTAAATTTTTATTTGCTACTACTGACCCCCAAAAATTGCCTATCACAGTGTTATCACGGTGTTTGCAGTTTAATTTGAAAAATTTGAGTGTAGAAAGAATTACAGACCATTTGAAATTCGTGCTGGGGCAAGAGGATATTACCTTTGAGAATGCAGGCATCTGGGCCTTGGGCCGTGCCGCAGATGGCAGTATGCGAGATGCCTTAAGCTTGACAGACCAGGCTATAGGCCATGGTGGCGGCAAAATCAGCGAGTCCGATGTAATGTCCATGTTAGGCTCTATTGATCGTCGCTATGTTGTGGATGTTTGTCAGGCCATGGCTAGCCAGCATGGTTCCGATCTTTTAGCTGCCATTGCGACGATGGCAGAACAGTCCCCAGATTATGACATGGTACTGGCAGAGATATTGTCTTTTTGGCATCAGGTGGCTATTTTGCAGACTGTACCTGATGCTGTGGACTCTGGCCTTGGATATTTTAAAACGCTTGTAGATGTTGCTGATACTGTATCCAGAGAGGATGTCCAGTTATTTTATCAAATCTGCTTATTGGGAAGAAAAGATCTGCCTTTGGCCCCTGATCAGCGCTCTGGATTTGAGATGATCATGTTGAGAGCTATGGCATTTCGACCTGCGTCGAACGGCCGCCCCACTAATACTGTTAATACTCCTGTGGCGGTGGAGCCATCGTTAAAAAAGTCTGATGCTGGAGCTGTGGATGTCCTAATGGATGTCCCTGTAGACTCTATGGATAATGACTCCGAATCGGAGCCTCTTGTTAAAAATGTAGATCACAGTATCGATGTTAGGGAGGAGGCCAGTGTAAAGTTTTCTTGCGATAAAACAAATGAAAACAAGACTGGGATTGATCAAAATAATAAAGCGCCTTGGGTTAGTGAGAATGCCCAATTAAGTGGTGTTAACAACGACTTAATCGTCAACTCTTTGAGTAATACGCCAGAAATGGAATATTCCAGAGCCACTGATGAGGTAGTAGGGGGCATATCCGATGATAATGCCCGTTCCGGTATTCATAGTAAGATCACTTTGGCGGAATTTTCTCCATTAAATTGGATTGCTGTCAGAGGCCAGTTGTCTATAGGTGCATCACTTGGCGAAATTGCAAGTCATTGCCTTTACGAGGGACGAGATGGCAATCTCTTGGCATTTGTAATTGATCAACAGCAAAATAGTTTATTTGATAAAAATCATCAGGCTGGCTTAGCTGTGGCACTCAGTGATTATTTTGGGCATCCGATGGAGGTGATTATTACCTCTGGAGTAACAGAACAAGAAACGCCACGAGCAGTGAGTGTTCGCCGCGCTGCGGAGCGTCAGGCGGAAGCAGTTAATTGTTTAGACAATGACCCTGCAGTTATTAAATTTAAGGACGTTTTTGGAGGAAGCCTAGATGAATCCTCCGTACAGCCAATAAAATGAGGATCCTATGGATATCAATAATCTAATGAAACAAGCGCAGCAAATGCAGGAAAAAATGGCCAAAATGCAAGAGCAAGCTGCTAGTGCCGAAGTCACTGGAGAGTCTGGGGCTGGTATGGTGAAAATAGTTATGACGGGACGCCATGATGTGCGTAAAGTGACCATAGACCCGTCTTTGATGACTGAGGATAAAGAATTTCTTGAGGACTTAATAGCAGCGGCTGTGAATGACGCTGTTCGCAAAGTAGAGTCTCAAACAAAGTCTGCAATGAACTCTATGACGGGCGGTATTGATTTACCCGCTGGCTTTAAAATGCCTTTTTAGCACCGCTTTATCAAGGTGCCTAGCTTCATTTGGATTAAGGAAAAGTAGTGTACGGTAATTTAATTGACCAACTTATAGATGCATTGCGTTGCCTGCCTGGTGTGGGTACTAAATCTGCACAACGCATGGCGTTACAATTACTTGAGCGCGATAAAGCTGGTGCTGCGCATTTGGCGGCAAGCATTGCCGAGGCTGTTGAGAAAGTTGGCCGCTGTGAACGCTGTAGAACCCTTACCGAACACCAAATTTGTCGAATATGTGACAATAAGGCTCGAACTGCTAGTCAGATTTGCGTAGTAGAAAACCCAGCTGATTTATACGCCATCGAGCAGGCAGGCAGCTTTCGAGGTCAGTACTTTGTGCTATTGGGGCATCTATCACCCATTGACGGGGTGGGCCCTGAGCAACTAGGCATTGATCAATTGATTAGTCGACTTAAGAATGAGGAGGTATCAGAGCTTATCCTAGCTACTAATTTAACCGTTGAAGGGGAAACTACGGCTCATTTTATTGCCGATAAAGCAAAGTCCCTTGGTGTTGCTGTTTCACGCATAGCCTATGGTGTGCCCATGGGTGGAGAACTTGAGTACGTAGATGGTGGGACCTTAAACTTAGCCTTACAAAGCAGAAAGGAAATTTAATTGGCGCACTGGATTGATTCAAATGAAAAGCTTCTTCTAGCGTTGCAGAAGCTGGAAATGGTAGATGTATTGGCCCTGGATACCGAGTTTATTCGCACCAATACGTTTTATCCAAAAATTGCACTTATTCAGATTTCAGATGGCAACGATTGTTGGTTAATTGATGTTCTAGAGATTTCCGATTTTACTGGATTGAAAAAATTACTTGAGGATTCATCAAAGACGCTCATTTTTCATGCCTGTGCAGAGGATCTGGAAGTTCTTGATCATGCTTTGAATATTATTCCTAAAGGTATCTTTGATACGCAACTAGCTGCTAGTTTACTCAACATCGGCCAGTCAATGGGCTATGCTGCTTTGGTGAAAAACCTATTTGATATTGAGTTAGACAAACAGGAGACCAGATCAGATTGGTTGGCTCGACCGCTAACGGCTAGACAACTTGATTATGCTGAGGTAGATGTAATTTATCTGCACAGGATATTCTCTATATTACAGCAACAATTATCTGAGATTGGTCGTGTCGGCTGGTTAGCTGAAGAACTTGATGCTCTTCATCGGCTTGTAGAGGGACGAAAAGTCAATGAC
>DNBN01000025.1:3809-5075 GCA_003491845.1 Porticoccaceae bacterium
TTGACAATTATTACCTTAGGATAAAAAGTGCCTGGAAATTAGAAAGTTCGTCATTGCGAATCCTCAAGCGGTTGTGTGACTGGCGAGAGGCTGTGGCCAGAGATAAAAATAAGCCAAGAGGCCATATTGTCAAGGATAACTCAATCTTTGAGATAGCTCGCAGAGCACCTGCAGTCTTAGCTCAACTCAATGGAATCGATGACCTGCATCCTGGATTAATAAAGCGGTATGGTCTAGATTTACTCGATCAGGTTGTCAAGGCCAGCGTTGATGTCTTGCCTCCCTCTCTATCTCAGCCTTTATCCAAGGCAGAAACGTTAGTCTTGCGGAGTATGCGAGATGCCTTAATCGTAGTTGCGAATGAAGAGGGAATTCCTGCAGGAACATTATTCACGAAAAAGGAATTGGAAGTGGTTTTGCGGGCATCAGCAGAGGGCCAAGATCAGTGGCCTGATCGTTATGCCGTTGGTTGGCGTGGCCCGCTTGTGCGGCCTATTTTAGAGAAAGTTTTAGCGGAGTCACGCGCATGAATCATGCTGTTGATAAACTACTCTGTGACATTTACAAGGGTAACAAAAAGGAGGGTATGTATATTTTTGTTTCGCGTGAAGATGGATTATCAAAAGTTCCAGCTGGGTTAATGGTGCGTTTTGGTGCACCACTGCATGTAACTACGATGGTCTTAACCGCAGACAAAAAACTAGCTCGCGCTGATGCAATAGCCGTCATCAGGGATATCAAACATCAGGGTTTTTATCTACAAATGCCACCGCCGATGGTAGCGTTGGATGCGGGTATTAACGAAAATTCTATGCTACCAAGGAGTCACTAAATGTTACCTTTTTGGGAGTCCAAGACCCTGTCACAAATGAGTGATTCTGAATGGGAGCTACTTTGCGATGGGTGCGCGAAATGCTGCCTGGTGAAACTTGAAGATAGAGATACTGGAGAAATTTTTCATACTAATGTGACCTGTAAATTACTGGACATTAATACCTGCAAATGTAGCCACTATCAGGAGCGTCATTCGATTGTAAATGATTGTATTTCGCTAAATAAAAAGAATATTGAGACCCTTGCTTGGTTACCTGAGACCTGCGCTTATCGCTTAATAGCCGACGGTAAAAAACTCCCTGACTGGCATCATTTAGTGTGTGGAGATAAAGAAGTGGTGCATAGCTATGGCGCTTCGCTGCAGGGCTGGGTAGTATCTGAGCTTGATGTGTGTGAAGAGAATGTTGAAGATCATATTATTCAGTGGGTTGA
>DNBN01000269.1:0-18867 GCA_003491845.1 Porticoccaceae bacterium
ACTCGCATTTTATCGCGACTTGCCAAAAGGGCATGCTATTGCATAGGCTTACTAGTATCTGGCTTTTGTCATGATCCATTATGTTGTTGCTGTCACTTAGAAAAGAGCCTCAGTATTGAACGGCTTACCGAGGTCGCTGGTGTTGCGATGGGGTCCATTGATTAGTATTTCCCAAATCTGGAAGCTGTGGCGGCTGAAGTCTACAAAGATCTGGCCCAGGAATACGCCAATATTGACCGAGTTCATATTGATGCGATCTACGATCTCCCCGTCGAAGTCGTGTTAGAGGAGGTCGTCCCCTTTCGTGTGGAATTCCATCGTCAATTGCTTGATTTTAACTTTGACTTTCACTGTAGCTACCACCGCTGCTTCGATCTTCATTAATGGGTTTGCGACACGCTTGATATGAATCAAACAAACAGGTACGATTGTTTTAACATTGAGCTGTAACCACCATCTCTTATCACAATAAGATTTGAGGTTGGGCCTGGTTTATACCTTTTATGTTTTCAGGAGCAAGCCGTGGATTTAACGCTTAGCCAAGCTAATATTGCCTTTCGGGAAGAAGTTAAAGCTTTTCTCGAAGAGGCTTTAACCCCAGAGTTAAAACGCGCAGGTTTATATATGACCAGTGTGTTTTCGGATTTTGAAGCATCTTTGGTCTGGCAAAAAATCCTGCTTAAAAAAGGCTGGCTTGCGCCAGACTGGCCGGTGGAATACGGCGGCATCGATTGGACGCTGGCGCAAAAGAGTATTTTCCTGGAGGAATCCCAAAAAGCTGGTGCTCCCGCTTTAATATCCATGGCTATCCAGATGCTGGGGCCTATGTTAATCAAGTACGGCACCCAGCAACAGCAAGATGAGTTGCTGCCGCGAATTCTCTCTGGCGAGGATATCTGGTGTCAGGGTTATTCCGAACCTGGTGCGGGGTCGGATTTGGCTTCTCTGCAAATGAAAGCCGTTAGCGATGGCGATGACTACATCCTCAACGGTTCAAAAATCTGGACCAGTTTTGCCCAGCACGCTAACAAAATATTCTGTCTGGTGCGTACCAATACAGAGGGTAAGCCTCAGGCCGGGATTAGTTTCTTGCTGATGGATATCGATTTACCCGGTATTACTGTTGATCCGATTGTTTCGATTGATGGTGAAGTTGAGCAGTGCCAGGTCTTCTTCGAAGATGTACGCGTGCCCAAGGGTAATCTGCTGGGCGAAGAAAATCAGGGTTGGGAGGTGGCCAAATACCTGTTGGAATTTGAACGTGGTGGTTACAGTTATTATGTGGCTTTGAATAAACGGCTGAAAATGATCAAGCAACTGGCGGCTGAAGAAGTCACCGTTGATGATGTTGCCTTTGGGGATGATCCCATCTTTGCCAACCGTTTGGCAGAATTGGAAGTGGATAAGTTGGCGCTGGAATTTGTTGAACATCGGATTAAGGCGTCCCTGTTGGCGGGCGGTAATCCGGGGGCCTTGTCCTCAATGACAAAGGTGGTTGGCACAGAGTTGAGTCAACAATTGGATGAGTTGGCACTGGAGTTGCGGGGAAGTTATCTGTCTCCCTTGCAAAACCATGTACTCTCACCTGCTTACCAGGGTGAAACGCTGGGCTCTGAGACAGGCATTAGTGTGATGAATGGTTATCTCAATAATCGTGCGGCAACCATCTACGGCGGCACCGCGCAGGTGCAGCGTAATATTATCGCCAAGCTGGTCCTTGGCTTGTAACACGGAAATTTAGCGTATGAATTTTGAATACAGTGAAGACCAGCTGGTTTTTAAAGACAGTGTAACCAAGTACCTGCAGGATCAATACGATTTTGAAAAACGTCAGGCTACTGTCACCAGTGATAAAGCATTTGATCAAACGGTTTGGGCGCAAACGGCCGAATTGGGCTGGTTGTATATGCCTTTTAGTGACCTTTATGGTGGTTTTGGTGGTTCTGCTGTGGATACTATTTTGTTCTTCGAAGAGTTCGGTAAGCACCTGGTTGTTGAGCCTTACTTAGAGACCTTGGTACTGGCCGGCGGCGTATTAGGTCGTGCGGAGCATAGTTTGTCAGAGGAATATATACCTCGTCTTATGGCTGGAGAGCTGCAAGCTGCGGTTGCACACTTTGAGGCGCATAGTCGCGGTGATCTTTCACGCATAAGTTCTTCTGCTGTGAAGCAGGGCGATAGCTACGTGTTAAATGGTAAAAAAGCTGTTGCCTATAACGCGCCTGAAGCACAAATCCTGATCGTGTCTGCGTTACTGCCTGATAATCGTGGTGTCGGTCTGTTTTTGGTCGAATCGAATACTACGGGACTTGAGCTGCAATCCTATCCAACAGTAGATGGTCGCGTTGCTGCGGATATTACGTTGCAAGACCTTGAGGTCGCTCCGATAAACTTGCTGGCCGAAGGCGATAAAGCCATGTCGATACTCGAGGCAACCTATAACGAGGCGCTACTGGGATTAACCGCTGAAATGGTGGGTGCAATGGATGTTCTGTTGCAAGCGACAGTGGATTACACCAAAGAGCGAAAACAGTTCGGTACGGCAATCAGTAAATTCCAGGTTTTACAGCACCATATGACCGATATGTTTATGGCCGCGGAGCTGGCTCGTTCATTGATGTACGCCGCTGCCATTAAAGTGCGCGACGGTGCAGCGGATGCTTCCGCGTTTGTGGCTGCAGCAAAAGCCAAGGCCGATAAGTGCGCCAAGCAGGTTGCACACAGTGCCGTACAGCTGCATGGGGGCATTGCCACAACAGAAGATCTGAATGTGGGGCATTACCTGAAACGTATCACGGTGGCTGCCAATATGTTTGGCAGTACCCAGTATCATCTGCAGCGTTATCAGAAACTGTCAAAAGCATAGAGTTCAGAAACGACATCACTTTCTAACGGAGAAAATATTATGGGACGCTTAACGGATAAGGTTGTTTTGGTAACGGGTGCAACATCGGGCATTGGTGTTGATATTGCGCAACGTTGTATTGAGGAGGGGGCTTTCGTTGGTGTTGCCGGTCGCAGTGCCGAGCGTGGAGAAGCTGTTGCTGAAAAGCTGGGTGATCGTGCCCACTTTATCGCGCTGGATGTGGTCTCTGAGAATTCCTGGCAGGAGGCTATCGACAGGGTTGTTGATTGTTTTGGACGTTTAGATGTGCTGGTGAATAATGCTGGTGTTATGACGCCCTGTGATGTGGAAAATACGTCGCTGGATTTATTCCAGCATACCATGAGTACGAATGCCGGCGGTTTGTTTCTTGGTTGCAAGCTGGCATTAGCCCAGATGAAAGAACAAGGTACACCGGCATCGTTGGTCAATGTGTTATCTACCACGGCGTTAAAAACCTCTGCCTGGACTTTGGCTTATGGTGCCAGTAAGGCTGCTTCGTTAAGTATGACCAAGTCGATTGCCTTGCATTGTGCGGAAATGGGCTATGACATTCGTTGTAATGCAGTTCTGCCTGGGGTGGTAATGACACCGATGGTGGAAGGGGTATTGAATGCAGCTCCGGACCGGGAGGCGGCCCTGGCCAATCTGACAGAGTCTCATCCTATCGGGCGCTTGATTGAGGGGCGGGAAGTGGCTAATGCGGTACTTTATTACGCATCGAGTGAGTCTTCAGGTGTGACAGGCTCTCATTTTTCTGTGGATGGTGGTCAGACCGCGGCCTGATCGGCTTATAACCCAATAATGATGATATTTTCCTATTTAAAAATTATAGGATTTGTAAAAACAGACGGCATTGTTTTTTATGTGTTAGTGTAATAAACTGACTTCAACCTGTTGATAATACCTTGAAAAGGGGGGCGTGATGACCACTTTGGGCCAGCCAGATCCGGCAACCTTACTAGATATCTACGAGCGTGCGGCACGTATCCGTAAAAATGACGAAGCCTTCCACTCTGCTATGCAGTCCGGCAAGTTGGGTATTCGTATCTACTACTCCCCACGTGGCCAGGAAATTATCCCTTCGGCCATCTGTAATCTTCTGACGGATGAAGATTACCTGGTCACGATTTACCGTGGTGTACACGATCAAATTGCCAAGGGTATACCACTTAACGAGCTTTGGGCTGAGTATGCAGGGCGGGTTACCGGTACTTGTAAAGGCAAGGGCGGCCCTATGCATGTTACCCATCCTGAAACCGGCAATATGGTCACCACCGGTATTGTTGGCGGCAGTATGCCTATCGCCAATGGCTTGGCGATGGCCTCACAAATGGATGGCAATGATCGCGTCACTATTGCCAGCTTTGGTGATGGCGCATCCAATATTGGTGCCTTCCATGAGTCGTTGAATATGGCTTCCGTGTGGAAGTTACCGGTGATTTTTGTTTGTCAAAACAACTTAATTGCTGAACATACCCGTTATGAAAAAGGCACCTCCGTCGAACGTATCGCCGACCGAGCTTCAGCCTATGGTATGCCGGGGATCCATGTGAACGGCAATGATCCGCTGGAAATGTGGAAAGCTGCCAAAGTGGCCATTGATCGTGCCCGTGCCGGTGAAGGCCCTACCCTGATCGAAGCTATGACATTCCGCTTTATGGGGCACTTGATTGGGGATCCCGATGAGCATTGGAATGAAGGTGAAAAAGAAGCGGCGATGGAGCGCGACCCGATTCCTGCTCTGCGCCGATACCTGATTGATCATGGACATGCTACAGAAGGCGATTTACAAGGGCTTGAAGAAAAACTGGATCAGGAAGTGGAAGACGCTATGGCCTTTGCGGCAGAGAGTGCAAAACCGGATATCTTAGAACTACAAAAAGACGTATTCGCAGAGGAGAAGTAAGCATGGCTAAGAAAATGAATTTTGTAACCGCGATTAATCTGGCCATGCATGATGCCATGGAGCAGGACGAAAACGTCATGCTGCTGGGCGAGGATGTTGCCGATGAAGAAGGCGGTGGCGTTGTAAAAGTGACTAAAGGCTTGTCCACCAAGTTTGGTACCTCGCGCGTACGTTCTACTCCCATTGCTGAAGAAGCGATCATGGGGGCGGCCATTGGTGCTTCTTTGGTTGGCAAGCGTCCAATCGCTGAAATAATGCTGATGAATTTTACCACGGTCAGTATGGATCAGATGGTAAACCATGCCGCTAAGCTGCGCTTTATGTCCGGTGGCCAAACCAATGTGCCCATCACCATTCGCACAATGACTGGTGCAGGTGGTGGTGCGGGTGGTCAGCATTGTGACATGTTGGAAGCCTGGTTTGCACATACTGCTGGAATGAAAGTCGTCGTGCCGTCGACGCCGGCCGACGCCTATGGTTTGTTGTTGTCCTGTATTCAGGATGATGATCCCTGTCTGTTTATTGAAAACCTGCCGACCTATTGGACCATGGGTGAGGCACCTGAACGTGGTCAAGCAATTCCACTGGGTAAAGCCAATGTGGTTAAGGACGGTAGTGACGTAACCTTGATCAGCTACGGACGCACCATGATGGAAGCTCAGGCCGCCTGTCAGCAGCTTGAAACTGAAGGTGTAAGTGTTGAGCTGGTGGACTTGCGCTCCATTGTGCCTCTCGACTTACCTACCGTGTTGGAATCCGTGTCCAAGACCCGTCGTGCAGTTATTGCCCATGAAGCTGTTACCCCCTTTGGCGTCGGTGCTGAGTTGGCTGCACAGATTACTGAAATGCTATTTTCTGAGTTACAGGCTCCGGTGCAGCGTGTAGGTGGAAGTTATAACGCTGTGCCCTATGCCCAGGCGTTAGAGGATGCCCACTTGCCAACACCAGACCGCATTACTGATGCGATCAAAAAAACGCTCGCATAAAAACGCCTGATTGTATAAAGAGGAATCATTATGACCACTAAAGTTGTATTACCAAAATTGGGAATGGCCATGAGTGAAGGCCTGCTGTCGGAATGGTTAGTGAAAGACGGTCACCAGGTAGAAGAAGGTCAAACAATCTATTCCATTGAAAATGACAAATCCATTCAGGAAATCGAAGCCCCGGCTAGCGGTACTATCAAGCTGATTGCCGAAGAAGGTGAAACCTACCCTGTTGATGAAGTGTTAGCTGAAATTAGTTAAATTATTTGTACAGCTTCCGGAGATTGTTATGAGTGGAAATGAAGCGAAATCTATCATGCAGCATTTTGAGGGATTACCTCCACTGCAAGAAGGTGGCTACAGTAATTATGGTGATGTTGAAGTAAAAGCATTGCCTCGTGCACAGTATTTTGGCGGGCAGTTTCTCGCTCGCAATTGGGCCATGATTCCCCATGTGACGCATCACGATGAGGCTGATATTACGTTACTGGAAGCATTCCGTAAGGCTATCCCGGTTGTGGAAGACCAGCTTAAAATAACGATGCCTATTCTTTTAACAAAAGCAGTTGTCGTAGCGCTAAAAGAGTTTCCAAAATTTAATGCTTCTTTGGATTCGACGGGTAAAAAGCTGATATATAAAAAATACTTCAATATTGGTATGGCGGTGGATACCCCAAACGGTTTGCTGGTTCCGGTATTGAAAGATGCGGATCAAAAAACTGTCCAGGAACTAGTTGATGAGCTGGGTGAGCTGGCAGGCATGGCTCGGGATAAAGGCTTGCCCATGGATAAAATGATGGGCGGCTCATTTACTATCAGCTCAATTGGTGCGTTAGGAGGCATGGCTTTTACGCCAATAATCAATGCCCCTGAAGTCGCTATTCTGGGTGCAACAAAGTCTT
Organism: Porticoccaceae bacterium; assembly: GCA_003491845.1. GTDB lineage: Bacteria > Pseudomonadota > Gammaproteobacteria > Pseudomonadales > Porticoccaceae > HTCC2207. The sequence continues at coordinate 6,682 of DNBN01000269.1, forward strand.
ACTGGAAACCTACACGCGGTGACAATAACGAGGTCGTGTGGAAGTTACACCTGCCTCTATCGCTAAGCTACGATCATCGAGTCATTAATGGCGCCGATGCTGCTCAGTTTCTTACCCGCATTAATCAGCTAGTACAGGACCTGCAATCCCTTGTTAACACATAGTAAAAAAAGTAATGCATAGCAAAGCCGGAAATGGCAGGTGAAAGAGTATGGTGAATGATCTTTTTTCAGTAGCAGGAAAAGTGGCGCTTGTCACTGGCGCGGGCAGTGGTCTGGGTGAGCGCTTTGCAAAGGTATTGGCCGAGCGTGGCGCCAAAGTGGTTTGTGTTGCCCGTCGGATCGAAAATTTGGAAAAAGTGGCTGGTGAAATTGCCGCTGCTGGTGGCGCGGCCTTGGCTGTTGCGGGTGATGTGAGTGATCGTGCTTCAGTAGAAGCAGCCTTTGATGCGGCGGAAAAAGCCTTTGGTGTGGTTGATGTGTTGGTGAACTGCGCCGGTATTCAGGCCACGGCTGACACCCTGGAAATGGAAGATGAACAATTTACTTCCACAATCGATATCAATGTCAACGGACTGTGGCGCACAGCACAAATTTGCGCGCAGCGTCTGGTTAAAGCCGATAAGCCGGGTTCCATTATCAATATCGCTTCTATTCTCGGTGTTGCTGCCAGAGCCGGTATGGCCAACTACTGTGCTTCCAAAGCGGCAGTGCTGCATATGACAAAAACCCTGGCACTGGACCTGATCGGTAAAGGTATCCGTGTTAATGCCATCGCGCCAGGCTACTGTGTTACTGAGCTGACCGCGTGGTTTCTTGAAACACCTGAAGGTAAAGCTGCAGAGCAGGGTTTGCCTATAGGTCGCTTTGGCCAACTGCAAGAATTGGATGGTCCATTGTTACTGCTCGCGAGTGATGCGGGTAGTTATATGTCGGGAACGACATTAATCGTGGATGCAGGGCACAGTGCCAAAATTTCTGAATAACGTCTATAAATATTGAGGTGATAATATGTCTACGAATTATGATGCCATTGTGGTGGGTGCCGGCCACAACTCTCTGACTACCGCTGCTTACCTGTCTAAGTCCGGTCTGAGTGTTTGTGTTCTGGAAAAGAACGACATTGTCGGTGGTGGTGTAGTCTCCCGTGAGGTTACTGCTCCCGGTTTTAAACACGATACACATGCAACCGGTATGATTCTGATTATGGCTAACCCCATGATTAAAGATGATGAACTGGAGCTGCAATCAAAGTTTGGTTTGGCCTTCGACGATCCAGAAGGGACCTATGTATCCTTGTTTGATGATGAAACCTGGATGGGCACTTTTACCGATCTTGATAAAACCTGCGAGACCATTGCCAAGTTTTCGCAAAAAGATGCAGAAACATATCGTAACTTCGTAAACCGTACCATCCAAATGGGGCCAATGTTTACCGCCGGTATGTTTAAGCCGCCTCTGCCGTTTGGCCCGTTTGTTGCCATGATGGATCAAAGTCCCATGGGCCGTGAAATCCTCGGAGCAATGCTGACCAGTGCGACCGATTTTATTTACAAAATGTTCGAGCACGAAAAGGTGCGTATGCACTTTATGAAGTGGGTTGCTGAGGGCATGGTCCACCCCGACGAGCGCGGCACTGGTATTTATCTTTACTTCTTGACTGCTGTTGCCCATACCCAACCTGAAACTTCCGTGCGTGGTGGTACTCAGGCGCTGTCTGATTCCCTAGCACGTTGTATTGAGCACTATGGTGGCGAGATTCGTACTAATACCATGGTGACCAAGGTGATCATGGATAACGGTAAAGCTACCGGAGTGCAGCTGGATACCGGTGAAATTCTCAACGCTAACAAGTCTGTAGTTGCCTGTATTCACCCGCATCTGCTGGGCGACTATATCGAAGGTCTGGATCCAGAACTGGTAGCCGATGCCAAGAACTGTGAGCTGTCATCCTTTGGTGCATTGAATACACACTGGGCCCTGCATGAAGCACCTAATTACAAGTGCCCGGAGATTAACAAGTCCCTTTTGGTGGAATGTGTACCTTCGAAGATGGAACACCTGCGCCAAGGTTTGACCGACTGTAAAGAAGGCAAGCTGGCCTCTCACTTTAACGCGGTAATTGCTCACCACACCAATCACGATCCTAGCCGTGCGCCAGATGGCAAGCACACCTTGTACCTGTATAACTTTGCGCCGCTGGAACTGAAAAATACTGGCCCGCTGGGTGGTCGAGATATTGATGGTTGGAACAGCGAAATTCGGGATCAATACAAAGAGTGGATGATGGGAGAATACAGTAAGTACTGTACCAACATGACCTCTGACAACGTTATTGCTTCGGCGGCTGAGTCCCCGGCGGATATGGCAGAGTGGTCACCTTCCTTCCAGAAAGGCGACATCTTTGGGATTGGCAACTGGATTCACCAGTATCTGGGTCGTCGTCCAACGCCTGCACTGGCTCAGTATGCCGTGCCAGGTGCAGAAGGGCTTTACTTGGCCGGTCCATTTATGCATCCGGGCGGTGCAGTAACCGGTGGTGGTCGCGCAACGGCTATGAAGATACTTGACGATGCCGGTGCTGATATTTCCAAGGTCATGTCTATTTAATCGAAGGTAAAACATAAGTAATGGCCTCACCTTGTATTTTCCTGTGAGGCCAGTTTAAAGTGAGATTTTTATGAAAGTTTTTAGTGCTGATGGCAGTGTATTGATGGAAGTTAAGTCATTCGATCGCAATGGCAATAATATTGAGTTTACCGGTACTGTGATGGGCGCCATGCCAGTAAAAGGCAGCTTGTCCCCTGATGAGGCTCGTAAGGCTTTTGGCTTGATGAAGGGTAAAGGTTTATGGTTTTTTCTTATGAGTTTTATTTTCCGGAAAAGCGCGCAATCCTAAAGGTTTACCTACGACCCTCTTGTGCCTAAAGGCACTAGCATCCCTTTAGCCGGATTCACTTGTGAAGCCGGCTTTTTTTATCCTACAACATGGTGATAATAACATGTCACATATTGAGTCTGTTGAGCAACTTGACAATGTCGGTGAGGTGGTTCGTTATTATGCGACCACCAAGCCAGATCATCTTGCTATGGTATTTGATGATCGAAAAACTACCTATGCTGAATTGCACACCCATTCCTCTCGAGTCGCCAATGGTCTGCGAGCAGAAGCTATAGGTGAATCAGGACGTATTGCCTATTTGGGTAAAAATACTGATCGCTACTACGAGCTATTTTTTGGCACGGCTAAATCCGGTGTGGTGATGGTGGCAGTCAATTGGCGATTAGCTTACCCCGAAGTGGAATATATCCTTAACGATGCGAATGTGCAGATACTCTTCGTTGAATCAGAATTTGAATGCATCGCCCAAACAGTTCTGAACAACTGTGAGCATCTCAAAAAAATTGTGTTTATCGATGGTGATGATGAGAGGGGGTATATCTCCTGGCGTGAAAGGCATATCGATCAGGATATTCAACAGAATATCGGTCGGGATAGTATTTGTTTGCAGATGTATACCAGCGGTACGACAGGTAATCCCAAGGGCGTGTTATTACCTCACCGGTGCTTTTTCAGTCAGCGTAAAGCCGAGAGAACCGCTGGATCATGGGCCCAATGGGATGAGGGCGATGTAAATCTGGTCGCCATGCCAACCTTCCATATCGGAGGCACCGGTTGGGGTTTTGTCGCTTTTTATCATGGTGCTACCAATGTGATTCATTCGGTACCGGATGCCGATAAAATCGCCGGGGATATTGCTGCGTATAAAATTACAAAAATGTTTGTTGTGCCTGCAGTACTGCAGCAGATTGTTGCCGTAGCGCAGTCAAAAGGTATGGATCTAACGTCAATGAAATACGTGATTTACGGTGCATCCCCCATTCCGGAATCGCTACTCATCGATGCTATTGCATTGTTCGAATGTAGCTTCTGCCAACAGTACGGCATGACCGAAGCGACCGGCGCCGTGAGTTATTTACCGCCAGAGGATCACGATGTCAAAGGCAATGCCCGGATGAAATCCTGTGGTAAAGCCTTCCCAGGTATTGAATTTAAAATTTGTGATGAACAGGGTAATAGTTTGCCGCAAGGTGAGACCGGCGAAATTTACATTCAATCCCCCGCCATTATGAGCGGTTACTGGAATCTCGATACCGCGACAAACGACGCACTACAGGAGGGTTGGTATAAATCGGGCGATGCAGGTTATCTGGATAAAGACGGATACCTGTATATGCAGGACCGGGTCAAAGATATGATCGTCTCAGGCGGTGAGAATATTTACCCTGCTGAAATTGAAAGTGTTTTATATAAGCACCCGGCGGTCAAGGATGTAGCGGTTATTGGTGTGCCGGATCAAAAGTGGGGAGAAGCAGTGAAAGCTATTGTGATTACTGATAGACCACTGGATATGGATGATATTATTCAATATGCCCGTCAGTATATTGCGGGTTATAAGGTTCCAAGAAGTGTTGATTTTGTTGACGAAATTCCTCGGAATGCGTCCGGTAAGATATTGAAGAATGTGCTAAGGGAGAAGTTCTGGAAAGGGTATGAGCGTAGAGTTAACTGATTCGAGATTGTCATAAAGGCTGGTTTTACGGTGTTACGCTAAGTGAGATATAAAGTTGGTGAGCCATATTCTTAAATATCTAATATTTCAGAGTTGAAACCTGCTCTTTGAGGATATGGAATCATTTTTACCACAATCTATTGTGACAATGAGTTCGTTTGTGTGATTAATTGGCAGAACGCTGTTGCTGTTTTTTTAAGCTGTGGCAGTTATTTCTTCTATCGCTAATATATCCTCCGCGTAAACAGTGGGCGATAGCGTGCTGATCGCTAAAGGCAGTGCCGAAAGTGCAAAAAAGCTTTTTGGGGTATTCATTGAGATTCTCTCCTCATATCTTAACAACCAGTTTCCCTTGGTTTTCACTGATGAACAGTTTTGTAAATACATTTAATAGGTTTTCAATGCCTTCGTGGCATTCTATATTCATATGTAAACGACCTTCAGATTGCCATTGCTTCATTACCTTTACAGCTTCAGGCATTTTTTCTGCGTACCTGAATGCAAGAAATCCATTAACTTCCAGTTCACGATATAGAATTTGCATATAGTTCTTAGGAGACGCTGGCGTTGTACCATTGTATTGCGATATGGCGCCACAAAACGCGATACGCCCGTATCGGGCCATATTGTCTATGGCGGCTTCCAATATTTCGCCGCCCACATTGTCAAAGTACACATTCACCCCTTGAGGAGCCAATTCCTGTAGACGAAAATGAATATCTTCGTGTTTGTAATCAATGCAGGCATCAGCCCCAAACTCTTTAACGACCCTCGAGCACTTTTTAGGGCCCCCTGCGATACCTATTACCCGACAACCCATGTTCTTGGCGATTTGTACTACCAATGAACCTATCGCACCGGCAGCAGCTGAGACCAGTACCGTGTCGCCCGCTTGTGCTTTGCCAACGTCAGTGATACCAAAATAGGCTGTCATACCATGTACGCCAAAAAGACCAAAATTATCGATGAGATCACAGCCTTGTTCGGGCTCCGGTATCATCACAATACCACCGTTATCTAGGGGTAATTGTTCATTTAGTGGTCCAGCATGTTGAATGATGTACTCCTGCCAGCCGAAGATACCCTGGACTTTTTGCCCTACTTGATAGCGAGGGTGGCGTGACTCGACGACTTCACCAATCGTAATGGCTGGCATAATGCTGCCCAGAGGGAAGGGTGGTATATAACTGCCTTCGCGGCGAATCCATAGGCGGTTCGCAGGATCCATGGAAATATAGAGGGTTTTAATTTTTATCTCGTGTTCTTTCAGATCCGGTATTGGTTCCTGATGTAGAACTATGTCTTTATCCGTTGGTATGCCGGTTGGGTATTTTTGCAGTCGCCAAACAGATTGTTGCATGTGCTTTCCTCTTCAGCATAAGACGCCACAGCCTTTTACAAGGACTGTGGCTTTAGACTAATACGATTAATATTAATCGAGTTCAAAATAGCCTTTGGTGAGTAAAACAACTACGGCTGGTTTTCGTTCATCCATGGCGCGAGGCGGATGGCACTTGGTCGGCAGCCAGGGGGCATAATTGGCTGTCGTGCTTTCAGGGCCTGCACCATAGGCGATACGTGGATTTTCTCCTAGAGCCGTCGGTATTGCTGTACCACAACTCCAGTGGATATTACCTTCACTGTCTGCACCGGCGTACCAAGAAAGGGTTTTACCGGCAATTTTTTCCCGGGCATCATCTCGGTAGGTTGCCGTTATTACGCACTGATCATTCAGCTCAATATCGGCAACAAATTTTCCAAAGGTTTTGTTGATACCCAATGCAGTCAGATCCCCCTTGGGGCAACTGCCGTTTTCTTGTAAAAAAGCATTAACTTTTCCTTGAATAGGACGCATAAGAGTGTGCCCCTCAATCACTTGTGGTCGGCCGGTAAAGGCAATTATGGCAGGGATGGTGACGACAATAACAATACTTGCAAATGTAAGAGCCACCATTTTTTCAATCAGTGTTAAGCCCTGTTGTCTCTTGAAAGTTTTCATAGATCGGCTCCCTTAGTTGGTGATTTCTTGATAAAAAACATCTTCGGCAGGTAATTTGCCGAAGTGGACTTGCAGATCAGGACCTACACTGATGCTGTCGGCGCCTCTAGGGAGGGGAATAGACGGTGCTGGACAGGCGTATTGGGTACCTTCACCACAGATACCATTCATCAGGTAAGACGGCACTCCTTCGGGGAAGGCATCCCCATGGGTACCGAACCATTGCATCGGGGCGTTGTACCAGAACATCATTATGGTCTGCATAAGACCGGATATAGCCAGGAAGCGAATAAAGGTTTTCTTACCCGCAGTCATTTGCAGTTTATCGACGCCGCGCTCGCAGAACATATAGCCCTTGTCGTCTTTAAAATAGCGGAAGGCACCGCACAATCCCCAGGTACCACCCCATAGGAAAATCTCATATAGCGGGAATTGCCAGATTTGCCCACCGAAGAGTGAAGCGTTTTGAATCGAGCCTATATAAGCATAACCGCCAGTATGCAGGAAGATGAGTTCCATAATAATGTCGAAAGTGAACCCTGCCAGAAAGGCGGCAGCCAGAAGAGACAGGACACCTGCGTGGGGGCGGTAGTTTTTCCACTTTTTCATGGCCCAGCAAACAAACACGACTGGCCAGAACATAAAGAAGATATAGGCCGTACTCCAGGTCAGCAAAGGTTCTGAAATAAAGCGGCTATTGGGACTCAAGGCGCCCGGTACAAACTCGACCCAGTTGCCCAGATTAAAGTGCAGTGAGTTGTACAGGAACCAGGGAGCGGAATAAGCCAGCAATGGGTCCTGCCAAAACATAAAGAAGAAGGCTATAACCAATAAGCCATCGGATGAAAAAGAACCTGACTTTAGTTTTGGCATTACTATCACGCGGATGATCACCCAAACTGCACAGATAGGCCCCAGAATATCCATTGTAATAATCCAGATCAGGGTCTCCATCGCGGGGATATCGTCACCAGGGTTAACAAAGGTTGCGGCGCCCTCGCCAATCCACGTGGCTATCGTATAGGCAATAAACACATACCAAAAAGCTCCAATCCAGGCCCAGAGTTTGACCTGGGAAAATTCCTGTCCTTCGAGCGGGGCAGGGTGTGCACTGGCAACACTCATAATGAATTCCTCAGTTGTTATATTTAGAGTTTTACTGTTTTTGCATCATATATTTAATGGATTATAGCGATAGTCCAGTAGTTTCTTGAAGAGTTGTGGAGTGTAAAAGTGTTGCATAATCGGCCATCTTGAAGTGCATCGAGAAATACTAATTTCACCAGTGAAATTGATGCTGATAAGCATCGATTTTATAGGTTTATGTTATGTAACTTATTGATTATAATAAGATATTTTAGTACTGTGGCTGGCGGTTACAGATAGTTTAGAGCACGCTTTCCGGCATTTGATTTGGCCGAATATGTCACTATTTTTGACCGAGTGCTGCTGGCCGTTTATGCATAATAGGCCTATCGATATTGCAGGTAGGTGAAGAGGAGATGTTATGACAGCCCGATTAGACGAAGCTTATGTACCCACTGACAGGATTCAGTATTTCCCGACGGCTGATGAAATTGAAGTGTTCAAAACGGCCGCGGAACAGAAGCTAGCGGTGATGCTGAAGGGGCCTACCGGTTGTGGTAAAACCCGCTTTGTCGAATATATGGCGCAAGAACTAAAACGACCTTTAGTAACTATTCCCTGTCATGAAGATCTGACAGCTTCGGATCTGGTTGGCCGTTATCTGCTTAAAGGGGGTGAAACTGTTTGGGAAGATGGGCCGGTTACTCGGGCCGTGAAAATGGGGGCCATTTGTTATCTGGATGAAGTGGTAGAAGCGCGCTCGGATACTACTGTGGTGATTCACCCCTTAACTGACCATCGCCGTGAATTACATATTGATCGTTTAAACCAGACACTTAAAGTGCCGGATAACTTTATGGTGGTAGCTTCCTATAACCCGGGTTATCAAAGTGTGTTAAAGGAACTGAAAGAATCCACGCGTCAGCGTATGGTCGGGATCGATTTTGATTATCTGGCTCCGGAGATCGAAGTGCAATTGTTAATTGCCGAATGCAGTGTGTCTGAATCTATCGCCCAAGATCTGGTGAAACTTGCCTTAGCCATTCGCCGATTGGACAGCGGTGCTTTGTCGGAAGTGGCATCAACGCGCACACTGGTTGCTACAGCACGGCTAATTAATGGAGGTATTGCCCCGCGGCGTGCAGCTTTGGCCTGTATTGCTTCTGCCCTGAGTGATGACCCAGAGGTGATCGGTGGGTTGGAAGAAATGATTCAGAATTACTTGCAGCTGCAGTATTAAAGTGATGCATAATCTGGACTTTCTGGCTAGTGCAATCGCTGGTCGAAGTGTAACGGTTCAGGAGATTGAAAATAATTCACTCACCGATAATACCTATACCGACGGTACCAGTATTTTTGTCGATAAGGCTTTAACAGGACAGCAGCAACGAGATGCTGTTCTGTTCCAAGCGCTTCTGCTTGGTTGTAATAGTTTGCATAAACAGATTGCACGGGCATTAATTGGGCGCCCAGGTGTAGCTCGACAGTTCTTGGTACTGGAAATCTATCGCTGTCTGCAACTCAATGCTGGCCAGCTGCCTTCCAGTTTGCTCAGTCGTTATGCACACCCGGCAAGGATACCGATAACGTCCTCTGCAGAGGCATCATTAAAACTGGCCGGAAATCGCTCGCTCAAATTGGAGGTTCGCCCAGAGTTTGGTGTTATACGTCCCATGGCGTTGCGTAATCTGGAGTCTCCTGCCAAAGGTGGAGCACTCAGCCAGAGAGAACTGGAGGGCAAGCTGAATATTGGCTTTGTTGATGAGCACGATGAAGATGAAGAAACCGGCACATCGAAATTGCTGGATATGCTTAAAAACCCGCTGAGTTCGGGTAACAATGCCTTAAGTCGTGCGCTAAACGATATTCTCGGCGGCGGAAGCCAAAAAGGTAAAGGTGAAGATGACGATGAAGGTTACGGTAGTGTACCCATGGATAGGGCGGTACAAACGGTTCTCAGTAATCAGGGAACTCGGCAGAAATTACCGGGGGATGCCGCCCCAGTCCCGACAGTGTTGCAAGAATCCCAGGCGCCTTTTAAGTATCCGGAATGGAGTGATAATACCCAGTCCTATACGTCCGATCATTGCCATGTGATGGAATATGAACCCTGGGAGGAACCTCAAAACCTTAAACATCTGGGATTAGATCACTCTCATCAGTTAACTCATCAAATGACGCGGGTGGGGGTTGAGTATCAATTTCTTAAGCAGCAGCCAACTGGTGAAGACTTCGATCTGGACGCGTTGATTAACCATAGTATTGATCTAACGACTGGCCACAGTCCGGATGAATCTATTTATCGTTTGTCGAAAAAAACACGCCGTGATCTCAGTACTTTAATGCTGTTGGATATTTCTGGATCGACCAAAGATATTAATGAAGTGGGGATTAGTATTCACCAGCAGCAAGCTGTGTTTGTCGAAGCACTGGCGAAGGCGCTTAGCCGCTTGGGTGATCAGGTGGCGTTGTATGGGTTCCATTCCTGGGGCAATCGATTGGTACGCTTTATGCGCGTAAAATCGTTTGGCGAACGTTACGGTCGCAAGATTGAACGGCGTTTAGAGCAGTTACGCCCCTCGGGTTACAGCAGATTGGGGGCGGCTATACGGCATGCTACATATTTGGTGGAGCGGCAGCGTTTGACTCATCACCGCTTATTGTTATTCGTCACCGATGGTTTTGCTTATGATGATGGCTATGAGGACCGTTATGCCGAGGCTGACACGGTTAAGGCCTTGGAGGAAGCGCGCAATAAGGGAATTGCTTGTGCTTGTATTAGTATAGGCTCCGATAAAACCGATCGAGGCTTGGTTAAAACCTTTGGTGAAACGGCCTATTTGCGCTGCGATAAGATTGCTGAGTTACCTAAAAAACTACGTAAGCATTTGCAAGGGGCGATTGCTTCCGCTGCGGGTTAGGGCTGTGCTTTTAGCTTATTGCGAAAAACTTTGACGGTTTCGCCTGTTTGTTCTTTGAACGCCCGACGAAAACTGGAAATATTATCGTAGCCTAACAGATAGGCAATTTCTTTGGCTGCCAAGTCCGTGCTTTTTAGGTATTCAATGGCCAGATCTCGACGAAAGTCATTTCGCAGGCCGCTGTAGGATAAGCCTTCGTTGTCCAGTTTACGGCGCAGGCTGCGTTCACTGGTCTGCAATAGAGATGCTATTTCCGTGATTTTGGGAGGATTACGAGAGTATTTTAAGAATAGCTGCCTGACTTGTTGCGCGATACCGCCAGTTTCCTTCTGTTTGCGCAACACATCTTGGCAGTGTTGGTCTAATAGTGTGAGGGTTTCTTCATCGGCGGTATGAATTTTTCGATCGAAGTCACTGGCGAGAAAAGTAGCAACGTTTCGCCGCCCATTAAAGATTACATCGCAGCCGAAAAAGTCGCGATAGTGATGCTCTGTGAGGCGGCTTTTATTGGCTGGGTAGGTAAGTTCAATAGATTGATAACGAATCGATTCGCCGGTCAATTCCATTACTACCTGTAGCGTGCTAGCCAGTGATTGCTCAATACAAAAAGGTAGGCTATCACCCAGAGGGCAAAGCTCTTCAAATTCGATTTCGCAGTAGTCGTCTTTGATTAATAAGGGATAGTTAAGGACATTGCCGACCAGATCGTTGAAATGATTCCAATAGCGGGTGCAGTCGGCAAGTGTATCGCAGCTCAAAATGGCGTGGCCTATTAGGCCAAGGTGTTTAACTGAAAAAGCTTGTCCAAACTGTATGGCCGTCAGCGGGTGGCTTCGGCTCTTGATGTTGTTGATGACCTGGCGTACCTGCAGAAGGTCTACGTTGTAGTCGGGGTCAGAAAGTTTATCCAAGCTAATAGCTGAATTTTTCAATAGGGCCCTACGGGCAGCTTGTGTTTCGGCTGCCTGTTCGAGGTAGTAGCGGATGTAGTTTGCTCTGGCCATATTGAATCAAAGAGATAAATTGGTGACTGCCTTTTTGTTCTTATTATGTGAGTTACATAGGTAATCTGCAATTGTTAATCGTCATTAGGTAATTATGGGAGGCCCTATGCCTCTCTGTTCGCCATTCTATACATAGGTGACATAAACCATAAATTTCATAGTGTCATCCCTTGCTTTTCGGTGGCAGGTGTTACGCAACCTAATTTTGCATGTAGATAAAGTCCGCTGCTATTGAAAAATACCATTAGTGTTTACCTCTGGCGTCAAAAGAATCCCGGCACTCTTCGCGAGGCGCCGCATAGAATTTGACGGCTCTGTGTCTAATAGTGAGGCACATGGTGGTGGAGGACGTTGCACTTTGTGCCAGCGGGGCCGGCGCGGAAAGCGTTAGAGGTGTGATAGAACAGAATCTGATCTTTGACATTATGATGACGGCTTACGGTTGGTCGTCGGCTAAGTAGTCTGCGGCCATCTGGGCTTGAATCTATGGTGATTGGCTATATGAGTTAATTAGGAGCGCATCAAAAACAGCAATTAAACCTAGGATGTACCTTGATCGGCTCTTGGACTAATCTGTTGTGCTAATCAGCTAATCAGCTAATC
>DNBN01000269.1:19114-19368 GCA_003491845.1 Porticoccaceae bacterium
AGCTAATCAGCTAATCAGCTAATACTGCTATGCTGTGGCATAGGAAATACTTTCGCTTCTTGATCAAGACTTCCGTACAAATTCACGAGTATTCCTGCAACCGCTTCAGCGTACCTATCGAGCCTGCATCTTCAGGCACTCTAATTTTATTTACATTGTTTCTTTATGCCGGGTAGCCATTTAAGTTTTGGAGCACGACGATTTTATCTGCGTGGCCGAAAAAGTTCTCCTTTGATTTAAGTAAATTATTTTTA
>DNBN01000269.1:19579-19833 GCA_003491845.1 Porticoccaceae bacterium
AAGTAAATTATTTTTATGATGCTGACTTTATGACGACACACAAAACTATTGGCAACACATTACAGCCCTCAATCCTGTCTTTTGTAAAAGATATCCCTAATTTATGTTCACTTGCAGGCCTGGCGTGCACAATTTGTGCTATCTATTTCAGTGTTTTAGGGATTTATTATGCCGCAATGATTGGAATGGTCTGGGCAGTTGCATTTGATTGGGCAGATGGATTGATTGCTCGAAGTCTTAAAAATCGTACTGTA
>DNBN01000122.1 GCA_003491845.1 Porticoccaceae bacterium
CAATTCGCCCCCTTTTTTGGGATAGCCCAAGTTCAGGCAGGAACTAATGAAAACGTATAGTGCAAAAGCAGAATCAGTAGAACGCGATTGGTACATTGTTGATGCGGCCGATAAAACTCTTGGCCGTTTAGCGACCGAAGTTGCGTCTAGGTTGCGTGGCAAACATAAGCCAGAATATACCCCACATGTTGATACCGGCGATTACATCGTTATTATCAATGCAGATAAAGTGACGGTTACTGGTAACAAAGCCACCAAGAAAATTTATTACTCTCACACTGGATATCCTGGTGGAATCAAGGATATTACTTTTGAAAAGTTGATGGAGAAAGCACCAGAGCGTGCGCTTCAGTCAGCGGTCAAAGGTATGTTACCTAAGGGTCCATTAGGACGTGAGATGTTCAGAAAGCTAAAGATCTATGTTGGCTCAGAGCACCCACATGCGGCACAACAGCCACAGACACTAGAACTGTAACGGAAAGAAATCATGGCAGATACTCAATATTACGGCACTGGCCGACGTAAAACATCAGCGGCACGTGTATTTTTGAAAAGCGGCAAGGGTGAGATTCAAGTTAACAATCTTTCTTTGGATAAATACTTTGGTCGTGAAGTTGCAAGAATGATTGTACGTCAACCATTTGACGTAGTTGATCTTGCTGATAAATTCGACGTTAAAATCTCAGTTGCCGGTGGTGGTAACTTTGGTCAAGCTGGCGCAATCCGTCATGGTATTGCTAGAGCTTTGGTAGAATATGACGAAGGTCTCCGTTCTCCATTGCGTAAAGCTGGATTCTTGACCCGAGATGCTCGTCAAGTTGAGCGTAAAAAAGTTGGTTTGCACAAGGCGAGAAAACGTCCACAGTTCTCCAAACGTTAATTTTTACGTTTTCCGAAAAACCCGGCAAATTTGTCGGGTTTTTTTTCGCCTAAAAAACAGTCACTTAGCTATTTTGCGCTGAATAGCAGTATTGCCAAAAAAAACCTTTTATCGTATAATTCGGCGCACCAAAAACGTCGCACATTCTGCTGCGATCTACATTCCAAATTTAGTAAGGGAGAGCGTCATGAGCAATGACGGTGTCAACCAAAGTCGTCGTAAATTTTTATTGGGAGCCACAGGTGTTGTCGGTGGAGCTGGTATTGTGGGTGCAGCCGTGCCCTTTGTAGCCTCATGGCAGCCCAGTGCAAAAGCTAAAGCAGCTGGTGCACCTGTAAAGGTCAATATTGCACAGTTAGAAGCTGGCGGAAGACTCGTTGTTGAATGGCGAGGTAAGCCAGTATACATCGTACGTCGAACGCAAGAGTCACTAGCGGCAATTGACGGTATTGATGCTAACTCATTAAAAGATGCTAATTCAGCCAGTGCTAAACAGCCAGGTTATGTGAGTGGCTCTGCTCGCTCTCAAGAAGGCAAAGAAGAGGTTTTAGTGTTGGTCGGCCTATGCACGCACCTGGGTTGTGCGCCAATGTATAGACCTGATGTAGGTGCTGCTGATTTAGGCGGTGATTCCTGGTTAGGTGGTTTTTTCTGTCCCTGTCATGGTTCTACCTTTGATATGTCTGGCCGAGTTTTTGCTGGCGTACCTGCGCCGACAAATTTAGAGATTCCTCCGCATACTTATGAGTCGGATGATGTATTGATTATTGGTATAGACTCGGAGGTGGCGTAATGAGTAAAGAAACTGGATTCGCAGCATGGCTTGATTCACGCATGCCCACGCTGAAGCGTGAGTGGAATCGTCATATGGCGGAATACTATGCGCCTAAAAACTTTAACTTTTGGTATCTCTTCGGTATTTTTTCACTAGTAGTTCTGGTTGTTCAGTTAATAACCGGTATTTGGTTGCTAATGAGCTACCAAGGCTCAGCAGAGCAGGCTTTTGCCTCAGTTGAATATATTATGCGAGATGTCGAGCTAGGCTGGATAATTCGCTATGCCCACTCTACAGGGGCCTCGGCCTTCTTTATTGTGGTCTATCTGCATATGTTCCGTGGTCTAATTTATGGGTCCTACAAAGCGCCACGAGAACTGGTGTGGATCTTTGGTATGACCATCTATGTCGTACTTATGGCTGAAGCCTTTTTGGGTTACGTATTGCCATGGGGTCAGATGTCATACTGGGGCGCTCAGGTGATTATTTCCCTGTTTGGTGCTATCCCAGTGGTAGGGGAAGATATTGTTCAGTGGATTCGTGGTGATTATCTGATTTCTGGAATTACTCTTAATCGCTTTATGGCGCTTCACGTTGTTGCTATGCCAATTATTCTTTTGGCACTGGTAGTTATGCATATTATTGCACTTCATGATGTGGGCTCTAACAACCCAGATGGCGTCAGTATTAAAAAGTACAAAGATAAGGCCGGTAACCCCATTGATGGTGTTCCGTTCTATCCCTTTTTCGTAGTCACAAAGATAGCGCCTCTGGTGGTGTTTTTCTTTGTATTCTGTGCGATTTTGTTCTTTATGCCTGAAATGGGCGGTTACTTCCTAGAGCATGCAAACTTTGAAATCGCTAACTCGCTAAAGACCCCAGAGCATATTGCGCCGGTTTG
>DNBN01000042.1:0-1224 GCA_003491845.1 Porticoccaceae bacterium
GCTGTATTACTAGCGGTCTCTTGCAGTACTTCGCGAAGGTTGCTTTTAGTGAGCTGGCCTCGCATTCCACACATAACAAAAGCGATTACCACTCCAACCGCAGCGGCCTCAGTAATATTGAACACCCCACCATAGATTCCGCCGGCTACGACGCCACCCAGTAAAAGAACCTGCCAGCTTTTAATGAGGGACTGTCCTCGGGTAGTCCAGCTCGCTCGCTCTCCTTTTGGTGCGATGTTTGGATTGATTCGCACGATAGTAATAATGGTTAGGGCATTCATCACAATAGCTAACATAGCGGGGATTATCGCGGCTATCATTAGCATTCGAGTATCTAAATCAGTGAGCAAAGCATAGAGAACAATAATCAAAGATGGTGGAATGAGCGAGCCGAGGGCACCACCGGCAGCAATACTTCCTGTGGCTAAAGAGGGGTTGTAACCTCGTTTCAGCATTTCAGGGAGGGCAACTCTTGTCATGGTGGCTACTGTTGCTAAGGATGAACCGCAGACTGAACCAAATGCTGCACAACCACCTACGGTTGCCAGAGCTAAGCCGCCTCTTCTGTGGCCCAAAAAACTATTAGCAAGTCTAAATAAATCTGTTGATAGACCCGCAGCACTGGCAAGACTGCCCAGCAAAATAAAAAAGGGAATAATTGAATAATCCATATTAGACAAAGTAGCGGAGAATTCAGTGCCGATTAAAGACACAGCTTCGTCAAAACCGACAATCCACGCAAACACACCCACGCCAGTAATAGCAAGAGAAACGCCTACAGGTACATGCAGCGCTATTAGCGCAAACATGATCAAAATACCCAATAATGCGATTGTAATAGCTTCCATCAGTCAGTTCCTTCTGTCTCGGAGATCCCGGAATGAGAATGAATTGCTTGATATATTTTTGAGGCAGTTACTATTAGTTGAGCAGGTATACAGAGAGTCATTAAGCCCGTTGTGAGCCACCAAAAGGGTGCGATTGGAATTTGTAAAATTAATGTGTGCTGATTCTCCACCTCAATCGAAAAGATGGCCAGTTGCCAAACGACAAGGATGAAGAGAAGTAGGGTGATGAGTTGGCCTACTACATCCAACCACACTTTAAATTTTGTGCCTAAAAGTTGGCCTAAGAAATCGATAGTGATGTTTTTGCTATCGATCAAAAGAATGGGGAAGAAAGACGCAAGAATAATGGTTATGAGAAGCTGGTTTATATCTTCCA
>DNBN01000042.1:1604-2546 GCA_003491845.1 Porticoccaceae bacterium
TGATTTTTCTTATAGATTTCTCAATGGCACTGGTGAGTATCATGATTTATTATCTGTATTTAGTTCTCGGCGAACTGCGGTAAGTATCTCGTTCAAACCCTTTATACGCCATCGACCACTGGGGTTTTGATTAATCCAACTTTGCTCAATAGGCGAGAGAGCCTTGTGCCATCTACTTAATTCATCCTCATCTGGTGTTATAAAGTGCTGACCATCCTGATCTAGTGTTTCCTCATAGGTCTTTAATGCTAAAGCTGTTGTAGCGGTGCTAAATTGATTAACCATTTCTTCACCACTGGATAGATCTATCAAAGTGCGATGCTTTGAGTCTAGGCTTTCGTAACTTGCTAGGTTCATTAGAAGAAGAATGGGCGTATAAGTAACAGGAATTTCGATATGGTAATGAGTAACATGTTTAACTCCAAAAATATGCATCGAATCCCAGCCAAGCAACGTTCCATCTATCAGTCCTCTACTGATACTCTCTCTAATTTGTGTTACTGGCGTTCCTCCTATTGGTGTGCCGCCTAATCGGCGAATAATTTCGGCTTGTAGGTACCCAGCTACTCGTATCTTTTTACCTTTTAGATCATCCAGACTTTGGTAGGGAGTGTTGAGATGTATAAAGTAAGGTTGACTCATAAACACGCTGATAAGTTTTGTGTCTTCATATCCTCGTAAGTACCCATTTTTAATCATTCGGTAGTAAGCAAGTGAAGCCTCAAGGGAGGAATTCATCAGCAAGGGTAATTCAAAAATATTATTGTCAGGGAATCGTCCTGGAGTGTAGCCAGGCACAATAAGTGAAACGTCATGCACACCATCGAGCAATAACTTAAGTTGGTAGTCTCCATGCCTACCAAGGCTTCCACCCGGATAGAAATCCACGTCCAATTCGTTATCACTAAGCTTTTTAAGATTCTGGATCCAGGGAGCAATAAC
>DNBN01000334.1 GCA_003491845.1 Porticoccaceae bacterium
CGTATACAGGGCTGACCGCGAGCTTCCTTTTATCCATCCCACTACCACTAGTGTGGCGCACACCGGTTGGAAGTAACGAATTTATATTGATTGGAGCGTTGGCGACACTGGCAGCCTTAGCTGAAATATTGGTTATTAAAGCCCTCGAGCTAACACAAACTGTAGTTCTAGCACCGATCCACTACACTTTATTAATTTGGGGCACCGCATACGGTTGGATGGTGTTTGGTCAATTCCCAGATCAATGGACCTGGTTTGGTTCAGCAATAATTTTTGCAACCGGAATTTATGTGGTGTTGCGAGGTAACTTTGGAAGTTTCAGGGAAGATCATAGAGATATTGGAAGTTAAATCTGGGAAATCAGCAAATGGAGAATGGCGCAAGCAAGAGTATGTTCTGGAGACCGAAGCCGAATATCCCAAGAAAGTCTGCTTCATGGCTTGGGGCGATAAGGTTACCCACTTAAGTTAGTTTCAGTGACATTTCACATATTTAGAATCGATCACCACCATTGGTCTATTTTTTTTTGTTTACTTCACGGTGGTCATCAAACCATTTTATAATTGACTTAATATCTATCTTTGATCCTGCGACGTCCGATGTGTCCACTTCAATAGCTTCGCTCGATGTATCTACTGGTAGTTTACCATTATCATCGAGTATATTGGATTGAGAAACAGAATTCGTATTTTTAATTGGACCACTATTCATTATCATTTCAAACAATCCACCTTTTGGGTGGTTAATTACTCGTTCCTTGAGAGGTTTTACCTCTTTTTGGGGAAGGGCTGTTGAAGCTAAACGATCTTCAGGTGGAATAGTGAAACATCCAGCCAGCATGCAAATTAAAAAGCCGGAACTAAAAACCTTCATCACGACAAATACTACCTCTACCAAGTTCTGGATCTAAGATGCCTAAGAAAGACGACTGAAGCAATCTATTATTGCTGTTTATGGAACAGATTTAAGCCTCGATCTTTATTGATTTTTGGCGACTACATATACTCGCCGCCCAACTCAGCTTCGTAAATCTGGTTTTGATTAACCCAACAGTACCACACTTAATGCCCCTTAAATGACTATCATTCCGTAATTGAAGTCTGAGGCATACGCATTGAAGACAGCAACCTTCCAATCGATAAATTACCGCTCTGTTGATTACGTTCTAAGCTCAGCTGCACCGAACCTTTTTCAGAAAAAATGTGAGAGCAGAACAGATCAATATAAAAGAGCGGCTGTTTTTCGCCCCCCTCTCCTATTGAGAGCTAGCCAAAGTAACTTTCCCTAGCAAACTACAGCCCCATCTATGGCAAAATCAGAGTTAAACGTGTAAGCGATCTAATACGTGTTGTTATCCTTACCGCCACCTTTACTCACGCCTCAAATTCAAGCTGAACCGATCCGTAGCTCTTACTGAGTGGCGCCAATTGTTGAGCGCATAGATTCAGGCTGTGCCGGCAATCCGATGCGAGTTATCATTTGTATGACAGCACCATCTCAGTAATATCGTAGTTTAGCATTTGGAGAGCGAAACCTATGGGCGGTTAGCGTAAGTTATGGTAAAAAATGTCAGAAGTTCATAATTTTAAAATTTTAGCTCATAGCCTAAGCCGCCCGTTGTACTAATATTTGTACCGTTTTTTTCAAACTGATAATCTGCATTGAATTTAGTGCGACCATCAGGGGACGAGGTACTCAATCCAATACCTAAGCCAGCGCCACAATTCATTTGGGTTGAGTTGCCGCTGGCCTGCTCGCAATTGTAGCTTGGAGTAATTGTTCCCAAAGACACATTGCGTGATCTAGTGTTCCAAATAAATGGGATACGGAATTCTGGCGCAAATCGCAGCTTCAAAAGTGAAATTTTGCCTGCGTTTAAACTTAGCGCGTCGTCAGTGGTTCCAAAAGCTCTTCCCTTAAATTTCACCTGACCGATGTCGGAAGCCCCGTATGAGAAGGAGAAAGTAGGCCAAATTTCATAGTTTCCCACTCTATAGACCCCAGTGATGTTACTACCAATCGTTTGACTTACAACGTCGTAAGAGCTGTCGAGGTCTAAAACCCCATTGTTAATTTTTAGGTTGTTGCGCCTCATTCCTACCGAGGCAATAAGATCCATGTATATGTCTCGCGTTAGCGTCACGACATAATATCCGCCGGCATTAATAGCATATCCATTTTGGTTGCCGCTAAATGTGCCTTTTAGATTAGACTTACCCAATTCTAAACCTATGAAATAACCCAGCAAAGAGTTACCTGTGGGCCTTTTTTCAATGGCAAGATTGCCTATCACGTAACCGCTCACGTTCCTATCATCATCGGCTTGGACATTAAAATCGCCAAAACTAAGCAATCGCCATCTCTTACTGAACATGCACTTGTTTTGGGAAAAATCACCGCTGATGCGAATTTCACCATCGTTGTCCGTTATTGAAAGATCCGCACTGCCGTTAACATCAAGGGACTTTTCCTGACTGGCTTCACAATCTTGTGAATTAAGGATCAAACGCTGCCTAGCGCTTCGCATGAGGCGCGAATTACTGGCGATTGTACTGCGCAGGGCGCGGCTAGCTTCGCCGGTAATTACGTTGCGAATTGCTGTTTCATTTTTGGCAAATTCAAATGCCACATTACTTGCATCAATAGAAAAGCTGTTGGAGGCGATATTTCCAAAACCTATTGTGTCTGTGACGGAATTCGCTGCAATTATAATAATTATAGTTTGACCAATGACTGGAGTTACCCTGAATTTGTAAACAGGGGCTTCTGAAGCGTCTAAGGCAGATGCTGTGCCGTTGGTAACTGTGATGTCATCGAGGGTAAATCCGGCTACCTGCTCACTGAACGTTGCAACCATGTCGAACGGTTCAGTCACAGTACTTGTTGGACCAGTTAAGGTGACGGTCGGAGCGGTGCCATCGTAAAGGATATTTAATTGGTTGGAGGCTGTATTGCTATTGCCACCAGCATCAGTTGCAGTAGCGGCTGGCACGTTTACCGTGACGACCCCGTCTGCAGTTGGCGTAACGTCAAAGGTGTAGACGCTCTGTGACAGGGTTATGAGATTAGAAGGCGTGCCGTTAGTTATCACGGCGTCGTCCAAGCCAAAGCCCGAGACAGGCTCAGAAAATGTAGCTATCACAAGAAACGGACCTGAAACCAGCGACCCTGTGGTACTAAGTGTCACTGTCGGTATGACCGAGTCTGCCACTGTAAATGTAGAATTCGCGGCGCTGGCTGCATATCCTAAGATGTCTTCGACCGTAGCGCCAATGGCGACATAGACAACTTGGTCTGAGGTAAAGTCAGACGTGGGGTCGACCGTGATTACTTGCCCTGAAATAGTGGCGTCAAATGCTATGTCGGTGCCGCTGGCATCTGTGTCTTTGAGTGTGATTAAAGCATCCACATTGTCATCCGTAAGTGCAGTATCGTCGAGTAGCCGTACCGCCTCGTTGAAGGTAATCGTAATGTTGCTCGTACTTGCAACATCCGTTGCTCCATCGGTGGGAACTATAGTTACAGTAGGGGCAGTGGTGTCATAAGTTACGCTGAGTTGGGTAGCTGCTGCACTGCCGTTACCCGAGTTGTCTGCCGCACCTGACGCGTTGGTATTGACTGTAACCGCGCCATCGGCGGAGGGCGTAACATCAAAAGTATAAATTGAGGTCGAAACGGAACTAAAGTTAGACGGGCTTCCGTTAGTTACAACCACGTCGTTTATATCAAAGCCGGTGACCGGTTCGGAGAAGGTCGCGGTTAC
>DNBN01000143.1:0-238 GCA_003491845.1 Porticoccaceae bacterium
TATGAGTCGAGCGCTCTAACCAACTGAGCTATGGGCCCTTTGAAAATCTACCGTTACATTTACCTTTTCTGCCCGCGGATTATAATGCGCGGGCCAAGGTAAGTCAGGTATTTATTTGCTACTCGTCAATAAAACTACGCAAATGGTCTGAACGGGTTGGATGGCGAAGTTTACGTAATGCCTTAGCCTCAATCTGCCTGATACGTTCTCTGGTAACATCAAACTGTTTGCCTACTTC
>DNBN01000143.1:492-24072 GCA_003491845.1 Porticoccaceae bacterium
ACATCAAACTGTTTGCCTACTTCTTCAAGGGTGTGATCGGTATTCATATCAATACCAAAGCGCATGCGTAATACCTTTGCCTCGCGTGCAGTGAGACTGCTAAGTACACCGCGAGTAGAGTCCGTAAGGTTGTTCTTAGTCGCCTCATCTATAGGTTGTGCAATAGTTACATCTTCTATGAGATCACCAATGCTAGCATCTTCATCTTCGCCAATAGGGGTTTCCATCGAAATGGGTTCTTTGGCAATTTTCAGTACTTTTCTGATCTTGTCTTCTGGCATTTCCATTCGCTCGGCAAGCTCTTCTGGAGAGGGCTCTCGTCCCATTTCTTGCAACATTTGCCGTGAGATTCGATTGAGCTTATTGATTGTTTCAATCATGTGCACTGGTATGCGAATAGTTCTTGCTTGGTCAGCAATAGAGCGTGTAATTGCCTGACGAATCCACCAGGTTGCGTAGGTTGAAAACTTGTAGCCACGACGGTACTCAAACTTATCTACCGCTTTCATCAAGCCAATGTTACCTTCTTGGATAAGGTCCAAAAATTGCAAACCACGGTTGGTGTACTTTTTAGCGATCGATATAACCAGTCTTAAATTGGCCTCAACCATTTCTTTTTTGGCGCGCCGCGCCATGGCTTCGCCTATAGTGAGCCGGCGGTTGATGTCTTTAATTTGTATAATCGACAAGCCGCTTTCAGTTTCAACTTGAGTCAACTTGCGTTGTGAGCGCAATATTTCAATTTCTTGATTGGCAATACCTTTAGAGTAATCTGCATCGGCACTGACAAGCGTACCGGTCCACTTTAGGTTAACTTCATTGCCCGGAAAGGACTTAATAAACTCTTTACGTGGCATTTTTGCAAAGCGAATACAAAGTTTCATAATGTTGCGTTCTTCTTTGCGAATTTTCTCCACTGATGTACGAATAAGCGTTACTAGGGGGTCAAACTGCCGAGGGGTAAGCTTTAGATATTTAAATAGCTCACCTAGGTCCTGAATATTTTTAAGTGAGGCATTACCATCACGGCCATAGCGAGCAATAGACTTATCGGTTTTGAGTAGCTGAGCGCGAATTTCTTCAAATCGCTCAGTAGCTTCTTCAGGATCTAACCCACCTTCGTGCTCTTCCTCTTCTTCTTCGTCTTCATCTATCTCTTCACCATTAGCGATTTTTTCTGCTTCAGCTGCCTCAGCTGCTTGCTGTTGCGCTAGGGCAGACGGAACATGCTCCATTGGGTTGAGATAACCACTGATTAAATCAGTTAATTTTTTCTCTCCGGCAACCACTAAATCCCATTCGGCAATAATAGTAGCAACATTAGCAGGCCAGTCAGAGATGGCTGACATGAGCTCGCGAGTTCCTTCTTCAATCCGTTTGGCAATCTCTATCTCGCCTTCTCTGGTCAACAGTTCAACGGACCCCATTTCTCGCATGTACATACGAACTGGATCTGTGGTTCTGTGTTGCTCAGATTCTACTGACGCCAATGCAGCAGCTGCCTCTGCGGCAGCTACTTCGTCAGGAGTGTTGTCTCCTGACATCATCAACAGTGTTTCGGCATCTGGCGCTGTTTCAAATACCGTGATGCCCATGTCGTTGATCATTTGAATAATATCTTCCACCTGTTCTGGATCGGCGATATCCTCAGGAAGATGGTCATTTACCTCAGCGTAAGTAAGATAGCCCTGTTCGCGGCCTTTGGCGATTAGATCTTTGATACCTGACTGTTGCTTGTCGTTGTTTTCACTCATAGGACAATCTTGCGTAGTTGAAGGTTGAAAAATTAGCGCGCAATTATATCGAAAAAAAGATGGTTTGTCTCAGACAAATTGCGTAATGTTTTGCTAACTGCTGTCACCATAGTTTAGAGCACAAGTCTCTGTTTTATCTTGTTTTTTAAGTCTTCTGATTGTTTGTCTCCAGGCAGCTGTAGTCGTAACTTGTGTAATTGTTTGATTTCGCGCTCGGTCAAGGTTTTACGCTGCAGTAAGTGTAGGGCTTTGTCGACCACCGGCATCGCGTCAAATGCGGTATTAATGACATGTCTCAAAGCATCGTTAAACTCTTGATGGTCGTCTCGGCCAGTACCGACCGGTGGATGGTAAAGCTCACTTGCAGCGAGGCTTTGAAGTGTTTTGGTCTCTTCTTGATTGCCATGAGTACCCAACCAATAGGCAAAAATATGCGATGGTTTGTAGTGGGGGTTTTTCTTGGCAACCTCTAAAACCCGGAGAAATAGGCGTGTATCCTGATGGGTAGATTGGGTGAGAAAACTAACATCCTCCACCGATTCGGCTAAGGCGGGATGGTTGAGTAGGAGCGCGGTTATAAACTTAATGGGACTAAGCCGTATTTTAGTGACTCTATCAGAGGTGAGTTCAGCGTAGTCATTGTCAGCGCCTACATTATTGTATTCTGGATAGTGGTAGTCATCATCATTAAAAGGCGCAGTGTCGGTATTCGCTAGATGACTGTTAACATCTTGCTCTTTGACAATGGCGGCTCGTTGCTGGGGTGATATATGAGTGGCTACATAGTCGCGTAAATTGTCAGCAGAAATGCCTGTACGACGAGATAATTCCTCTAGCATTAATTGGCGAAAAACCCCCTGAGGAATGCGGTTGATTTGCGGTGCACAGACCTTGCTCAAGCGAGCTTTTCCGTCAGCGGTGGAGCTATCAATGCCATCACTTAGTTGTTCAAAAAGAAATTCAGATAACGGCTGAGATTGCTCGATTTTTTCTTTGAAGGCAGCGCTGCCAAGCTCTCGAACCATCGTATCGGGATCTTCACCGTCCGGTAAAAACAAAAACCTTGCTGACACGCCGTCGCGCATTTCAGGTAGGGCAATGTCTAAAGAACGAGAGGCAGCTCGGCGTCCGGCACTGTCTCCGTCAAAGCAAAAAATTAGCTCCGATGTATAGCGAAACAGTTTTTGCAGATGGTTTTCAGTTAGTGCTGTTCCCAGGGTTGCAACCGCATTTGGAATGCCAAATTGGGCCAATGCTATGACATCCATGTAGCCTTCTACCATAATAAGGTAGGGGATTTCTTTAAGGGTCTGTCGCGCTTCATAAAGACCGTATAACTCTCTGCCTTTATGGAATACTGGTGTTTCTGGTGAATTTAAATATTTTGGTGTGCTGTCATCAAGTACTCTACCGCCAAAGCCTATGGTCCTACCGCGTTGGTCTCTGATGGGAAACATAATCCGATGGCGAAACCGATCGTATTGCTTTTTTTCTTCCGGTTTGACAATGATCATTCCAGATTGATCTAAAAGTTGGTTTTTTTGCTCGCTGCCACCAACGCTACTGAGCAAATTGTCCCAACCTGCAGGTGCATAGCCTATACCGAATTGAGCGGCTATTTTGCCGCTAAGACCACGGCCTTTTAGGTAGTTGACCGCAGTATGGGCCATGGTGTGTTGGCGCAACTGTCTGCGGTAATAGCTGTCAGAGTCGCGTAAGGTTGAATAGATATTGTCCTTTTGCTTAACCACTTTTTGGTCAGCCACTGCTTCTCGAGGAATTTCCATGCCGGCATTTTTTGCCAGCATTTCTACGGCGGGTAAAAAGTCTAAGCGATCAAATTCCATGACAAAACCCAGGGCATTTCCACCGGCACCACAACCAAAGCAATAGTAGAATTGCTTGTCTTGGGCAACGGTAAAGGAAGGACTTTTTTCTTCATGAAAAGGACAGCAAGCTTTATAGTTTTTTCCGGCTTTTTTTAACGGCACACGTCCATTGACCACATCGACAATATCAATGCGATCGAGTAAGTCGTCTATAAACGTTTGTGGAATTAATCCTGCCATGAACTAATCAGCGTGTTATCAGCGATGCGCTCTAGTGTACCCAAATCAACGGCGATTGAAATGGTGTTTAGCGATTTAGTTCTATCTTTACCAGTCCACTTACAGCGCCGCCGTCTGCACGTCCTTGGATTTTCGGCTTTAAAATAGCCATAACCTTGCCCATGTCGCGCATTGATTCAGCGCCAGACTCGCTTATTGCCTTTATGACCATTGCGTTGATTTCTTCGTCGCTTAAGGCCTTGGGTAAAAATTCTTGAATGACACTAATTTCAAACGTTTCAATAGCTGCTAGCTCATCACGCCCCGCTGCTTGGTATTGAGATACAGAATCTCGGCGCTGTTTGATCATTTTATCAAGGATTGCTAGTAATCTTTCATCAGAGACAACAATTCGTTCATCAACTTCTATGCGTTTTACCTCTGCGAGCATGAGTCTTATAGCGCCAAGGCGAGGTTTTTGTTTGGCTCGCATGGCTTCTTTCATAGCATTGGTTAGGTCTGTTTTCATAGACATCGAGTTGTCTCCAATTGATTTATTCGAAGGATTCTAGAAACACAAAAAGCGCCCTCTAGGCGCTCTTTGGACTACTTACTCTAAACATCTTGAGGATGTTAGGTTAGTATAACCGAGTGAACTTGCGTGACTCGCGAGACACTTTCTTCTGGTTACGTTTTACTGCAGCGGCTGCTTTACGTTTACGCACCCATGTAGGCTTCTCATAGAATTCACAGCTGCGCACTTTAGCTAAAACACCTGCTTTTTCACAAGAGCGTTTAAACCGACGTAGCGCTACGTCAAATGGCTCGTTTTCTTTAATACGTACACTTGGCATGTATGCTTAATCCTGTAGTCAATTTGCTTGTCGTGGCGCTGTTAAGCGATCCACCGTGTCAAGGGCGCGTAGTCTATACACTTAGCATAGTTGTTGCAAAGGTTTTTAGTGCTTTTTATGGGGTTTTCAGGCCAGGGTCGATTCGATATGTCTAGTTATGTCAATTTGGCTGAATAGGTGCTCGCTGTCTAGCGTTTTATAGCGTAGGACTGTATAGGTTAAATAGGCTAACTGTGGTTATAATTGCAGGATTAAATTCAGTAATTGATTTTAGGTATTAGTTATTATGCTTGTTTTAGGTATCGAAACGTCTTGCGATGAAACGGGCGTTGCAGTATTTGACAGTGAGCGCGGATTACTGGCTCATACACTCTACTCCCAAACAAAGCTTCATGCTGAATATGGTGGAGTGGTTCCGGAACTTGCCTCTCGAGATCATGTACGAAAAATTTTACCTCTTCTAGACGAGGTCTTAAAGACTGCAGGTGTTGCCAAAACTGATTTAGATGGTATTGCATACACCGCTGGCCCCGGCTTGATGGGGGCTCTAATGGTGGGGGGTGCTACGGCAACATCACTAGGGTTTGCGCTAGACATTCCAGTTTTGGGAGTACATCATATGGAAGCTCATTTATTGGCACCCATGTTAGAGGCTAAACCGCCCTCGTTTCCGTTTGTGGCATTATTGGTATCTGGAGGCCACACTCAACTGGTGGCTGTTTCGGCGATCGGTGAGTATGAAGTTTTAGGTGAGTCTCTAGATGATGCTGCTGGAGAGGCCTTTGATAAAACAGCTAAAATGTTGGACTTAGACTATCCGGGAGGGCCTGTACTAGCAGGTCTTGCTGAGCATGGCGAGATTGAGCGATTCGCGTTCCCACGTCCAATGACAGATCGACCTGGCTTAGAATTTAGCTTTTCTGGATTGAAGACTCATACCAGAAATTTGATTCAACAACATCGGGGTGATGATGTATTACCTGATGAAAAAACTATTTTAGACATCTGTGCCGGGTTTCAAGAAGCGATCGTAGATACACTGGTAATCAAGTGCCGTCGAGCAATGCTAGCAACAGAAATGCAAACGCTAGTGATTGCAGGTGGTGTATCTGCCAATACTAGACTTCGGCACAAATTAGAGGTCGCTCTGGGGAAAGAGGGAGTCGAGGTGTTTTATGCGCGACAGGAGTTTTGTACGGATAATGGCGCCATGATAGCGTACACAGGTTGCCAGAGGTTACTCGCTGGGGAGCGCAATGCGATGGCTATAGACGCGGTTCCTCGCTGGCCAATGGATAAACTTAATCGGCCTATGGCTGCGAGCTAACATACAGGAGGGCATGTAATGGATATTGTCTACATTAGAGATCTGCGAATTGAAACTATCATTGGCATATATGATTGGGAGCGAGAGGTAAAACAGACAGTGAGTCTGGATCTTGAGATGGCACACGACATTCGTCGCGCTGCACAAACTGATGATATTCAATATGCCCTCAACTACAAGTCTATTGCTAAGCGTTTAATTGCGTTTATTGAGCAGAGTGAATTTTTATTGGTTGAGAGAATGGCTGAGGAAGTTGCTGGTATTGTTTGTAAGGAATTCTCAGTGCCATGGTTAAAATTGCGTGTCAGCAAGCCCGGCGCGCTGCGAGGTTCTCAAGATGTAGGGATCATTATCGAGCGTGGAGAGCGCAGCTAGTGGCCCACATCTACCTGAGTTTGGGTAGCAATATTGATCGCCATGCGCGTATCAATGCGGCCTTGGATGCCTTACTTTTGATGTTTGGTGATTTACAGCTATCCCCGGTATATGAAAGCGATTCTGTGGGATTTGCCGGAGATAATTTTTTTAATTTGGTGGTAGGTATTACCACTAATAAATCTATCGGTGAAGTGTCGGCAATTCTTAAGCACATAGAAAACGAGAATGGACGTGATCGCTCTGCGCCGCGCTTTGGTCCACGTAGTTTGGATATTGATATTCTCACGGTTGATGATATTTGCGGTGCGGTAGACGGAATTCAGTTGCCTCGAGAAGAGGTACTTGTGAATGCGTTTGTATTACTTCCTCTGGCTGATATAGCACCAGACCGAGTGCATCCGCAAACGGGAAAAACCTATGAACATCATTGGCAAGAGTACGACCAGAGTAAACAAAAGCTATGGGCTATAGAATTCATCTGGCTAAATAGACCTGCATAATTCCAATAAGCTACAAACTGTTAGAACTGCCACCATCCACTGCGATCGTCTGACCTGTCATATAGGTAGCATTTATAGCTAAAAAATAAACCGTTTTAGCAATATCTTGTTCGGTTCCGAGTCGACCCATGGGCACTTTACTTAGCACTGAGGACTGCTTGTCAATATCATCTGATTCGTGCTCTGGCCAAAGTATTGCTCCTGGCGCGACGCTGTTAACTCTTACCTCAGGGCCAAGTTCTTTAGCCAAAGTTTTTGTCATGGCAATATTGCCGGCTTTGGCGATAGAGTAAATTGGGTGATTTTGCAGCGCCCCTCGTGCATGCATGTCAGAGATATTGACAATGGTTCCCTGTGCGAGAGTAAGCAGAGGGGCAAGTTTTTGTGAGAGGAAAAAAGGCCCTTTTAAGTTGCTATTGATGAGGTCATCCCACTGGGCTTCATCACAGTCAGCCAAAGGTGTAGGATAAAAACTAGAGGCGTTATTAACCAATACATCAAGGCGTCCTATGCTTTTGATCAGGTTAGTGATCTTGTCTAAACCAGACATGTGATTTAGGTCACTTTGCACCAGTAAGCAACTCTCAGCGCGCAGGTTGTTAAGCTCTTGAGAGAGTTTGTTTGCTTCGGCGGCAGAGCGATTAAAATGAATCACAACCCTATACCCCTGCTCATGGAATAAGCGCGCTACCACTGCACCTATGCGTCGGGCAGCCCCAGTGATTAATATAACAGGATCGTTAGGGTAATCGTTTTGCATTTGAATTCCTTATTATGAACGGTAGTGTTGTTTAAAAGTGTCTAGGGCTTTGATTTGACGTAATTTAAGTGCCTCGCCAATGGCCGGACCGGTTACGCCCGTTGCAATTATATCAGATACTTGAACGTCGTTAATTGCATCAAGAGCGTGTCGAAGATAGGTGTTGGGTTGATATGTATTATGCTCAAGACCTTTGCGTCCTTTGGCATCAGCCATGCAGCAGAGTAAAAAGTCATCAAGCTTTTCCACTGATTTTAGTGCACCAATCACCGTCAAGAGTTTCAATAAATTAACTGAACTTAACTGTAATGATTTGTGGCAAATTAGATGGTATTCAGTAACTACCATGGCTAGCTGTCGATGCTGGTTTGGGATTTTTAGACGATCACATATCTGTGCCACCAGAGGTAAACCTGCCGCCTCATGTCCAGCATGCCTGGGAAGAATATTTTTTGGTGTCAGGGCTTTACCTAAGTCATGGACTAGCACAGTGAAACGAATGGAGGCTTTATCTGTGATTAACGCGGACTGCTGCAGCGCCATTAGGGTATGGATGCCAGTATCGATTTCCGGATGGTAATCAGCGCGTTGTTCGATGCCAAAAAGGGCATCAACTTCAGGCAATAGCTGCTTGAGCGCCCCGCAATCTCTTAGTGTTTGAATAAATACATCAGGCGATTGTTCACACAGAGCTCTCTCAGTTTCTTTCCAAATTCGTTCTGCTACAAGCGCGGACATTTCGCCTCTAGCGACAATATTAGCCATTAACTCAAGAGTTTCAGGCGCAACAGTAAAGCCAAGGTGGGCATAACGAGCGGCAAATCGCGCAACACGGAGGACTCTCAATGGATCTTCGGCAAATGCATCTGAAATATGCCGCAGAACCTTCTGGTCAATATCTTGTTGCCCACCATAAAAATCAATGATGCTGCCATCATGGTCTTCTGCCATGGCGTTAATGGTAAGATCTCTGCGAATCAAGTCATCCTTGAGACTGACATCGGGACCGGTATGAAAAACAAACCCGCCATAACCAACACCTGACTTTCGTTCGGTTCGCGCAAGAGCATATTCCTCGCCGCTAGTTGGGTGTATAAATACAGGAAAATCTCGGCCGACAGGCCTAAATTTATGTTCCAGCATTTGTTCTGGGGAACTGCCCACAACAACCCAGTCGTTCTCATGGGTTGGGTAGCCCAATAACTTGTCACGGACTGCGCCGCCTACTCGATAGATTTGCATGATTTGGGTATCTCCTAGGACCATTGTAATTGCCAATGATAATCAGCTCAATATAAACTCTGTCCAAAATTGTGCTCGACCCTAAAGCTGTTTTCTCAGCGCCGAGATAGTTTCAGAAAATATTTTAGTGGACCTGATAAAAAGTACGCTCGTTGAGAGTTTGTGGCCTAAATTAATCAAATAAAATGCCAAAAAAATACCATTTGGGCTTGACCATTTTTATTTTTGGTTTTATTTTCCCATTTTCTAAATTAATTAAAAACCTTGCTGTAGATGATACCGCTGAGACAATGTTATGAGTGATGATTTTGATGATTTTGATGATGCTGCCCTAGAGGCTGATCAGGATAACGATACCTCAAAAAGCCATGTGGAGGGTAAATTGACCCTTACAGAAAAAAAACGCTCTGAGAAGCAATCAGATGCTCGACGGCGGCTAGAGTTGAAGCTTGAACAGCAGATGATTGAAAAACAGCTTAAGGCTTTTGATTTTGAAGATGATTTTGACTAAATTTGTACTTTTTAATCGAACAGTAATTAAATCAATCAAATACCACATATCAGACCTGATTTTTGGCATAATGAGAGACATAAAGATAATTATTTTTGAGGCCGTATGACGGTAAAAAAATCTCTGTTATCAGTCAAAAATCTGTGCTTTAGGCGCGATGATACTGATATTTTACGCGCGATCTGCCTAGACATTAATGAGGGCGAAGTTCTTCAGATAGAAGGTGTCAATGGCAGTGGAAAAACAACGTTATTGCGCTTACTTACTTCGGCATTGTCGCCATCTGAGGGATCCATTCACTTCTGTGGCAAACCTTTGACGGATTGCCGATTTGATTATCTTTCCAGTATTCTTTTTCTGGGTCATCAGTCGGCGGTCAAGATGGGATTAACCGCTGAAGAAAACTTAGCATGGATGAGTGGGCTGATGGAGCACTCTCACTCTATAGCTTGTGCTCTAGAGGCATTCGACTTGAAGGGCTATTCGGACATTCCCTGTCATCGGCTGTCTGCGGGTCAGCAACGGCGAGTCGCCTTGGCACGTTTGATGTTGTCCAATGTTAAAATTTGGTATCTAGATGAGCCTTTTGCTGCTTTAGACACACAGGGCTGTACATTAGTTGAGCAGTGCATGCAACGGCATATTAACGGAGGAGGAGCGGTGGTTCTATCAACCCATCAAAGTGTGGCGCTGGAATCCTTGCGCCGCTATTCTTTACCGGCTTTAAATCAACATGAGTTATATCGGTGAATGGGTTGATTAATCATGGATTTTTTGCGCATTTGAGGCGCGACTTAATGCTTATTAACCGTCGTCGTGGCGATGTAGCAAGCCCGCTGATATTCTTTATTATAGCAGCTACTCTGATACCATTGGGGGTCAGTCCAGACCCTAGCGTCTTGAGTATGATTGCTCCGGGTATAATCTGGGTGATGGCACTGCTGGCGACGCTTTTGTCTGCAGATCGACTGTTTGATGCTGACTATAACGATGGATCTCTTGAGCAGCTATTAATCAGTTCGCAGTTATTGGTCATGCCTGTGCTTGGGAAGATAGCTGCGCATTGGTTGACTACAGGATTGCCGCTGACATTAGTGTCTCCGTTGCTGGGACTATTATTTTCGTTACCTAGTGAAGGTTACACAGCCATGATGGCGGGGTTGGCTATAGGCACAGGATGCTTGAGTTTACTTGCCGCATTGGGTGCTGCTTTGACCGTTTCTCTACAAAAAGGCGGATTGCTGTTGACCCTTATTGTGATGCCGCTGTATATACCTGTGATTATCTTTGGTAGTGCCACTGCGCAGTATAGTATCGATGGTCTTGCGTGGGACGTGCCCTTAGCTATTCTTGCAGCAATGTTGACAATAGCGATTGCGTTGTGTCCGATTGCTATTGCAGGAATCTTACGTTTGACAACAATAAATTAGAATGCAGGTGTAACTGATGAATTGGAATTGGTTTTATCGGATGGGTTCGCCCAAGTGGTTTTATTATACCACTAGTCGCTGGCTGCCATGGTTAGGAGTAATGACATTATGCCTGTTGGTCACAGGCTTAGTTTGGGGTCTGGCTTTTGCTCCAGAGGATGCCAAGCAAGGAAATAGTTTTAGGATTATTTATTTGCATGTGCCGGCGTCATTATTGGCGTTGGCGGGATACTTTTTGATGGCAGCTGCTGGTGCTATTGGTTTGATTTGGCGTATGAAACTGTCTTTTATGGTAATGAAGTGTGCTGCACCACTTGGTGCGGTGCTGACATTTTTGGCACTGTTTACAGGCGCTATTTGGGGAAAGCCAACCTGGGGTAGCTACTGGGTCTGGGATGCTCGGGTCACTTCCATGTTAATTTTACTCTTTCTTTATCTTGGCGTTCTTGCGCTGCAGTATGCTTTTCAGAGTCAAGAGGTGGGAAATAAGGCTAGTGCTATCCTGGCCTTAATTGGCACTGTGAATATCCCAATTATCTATAAGTCGGTTGATTGGTGGTTCACGTTACATCAACCATCAACGATTAAGTTTACCGAGGCACCTTCGATGCATCCTGATATGTTTCAGCCTTTGCTAGTGATGATTTTAGGATTTTACTGCTTTTATGCATTGGCCTTATTTATGTCGGTCCGCGTAGAGATACTTCATAGAGAACGAAAAACTGCTTGGGTTCGCGATTTGGTGAGTCAAGTGGCAGAAGAGCGAGTAGGGGTAAATTCGTGATCTTTCAGTTTGAAAGTTTAAACCAGTTTGTGACTATGGATGGTCACGGCATTTATGTTTGGACTGCGGTAATAGTGTCAGTCTTGTTTTTGGCCGTTTTAGTAATAAATCCGCTGTTAAGACAGAAAGATGTGAAGGTGGAGATTGCCAAAGATCAGCTGAGAGAGAAGCAACGTCAAGTCAGTAACAGAGAGAAAACCTAATGCATCCTGATCGAAAACAACGATTACAAATAGTGGTATTAATCTTGGTAGCAGCATCTGTTGCTGCAGGCCTGATCATTTATATGCTTGGGCAAAACGCTAATTACTTCTATACAGCCTCACAGATTGCCAATGGAGACGCGCCTAAAGATGTTTTTATACGAGGTGGTGGTATGGTGGTGGCTGGCAGTGTAGCCAGAGAATCAGATTCCTTAGCGGTAGAATTTCAGGTAACCGATGGCGGTGCCAATTTAGTTGTTCGCTATGCCGGTATTTTACCGGATCTGTTTGCCGAGGGTGAGGCGGCAATAGCCGCGGGCAGATTGAATGAACAAGGCATATTAGTTGCTACTGAGGTACTTGCTAAACATGATGAGAAATATACACCACCAGAGGTTGCGGAATCGATGAACGCTGCATACAAGGCCAAGCAGCAATTAAAGGCAGAGATTCTGTGAACGCAGAGATTGGTCATGTTGCATTGATCATAGCTCTGGGCCTTGGGTTAGTTCAAACCCTAGTGCCGATGATTGGCTCGTTTAGAGGCTATTTGCGCTGGATGCAGCTTGGCCAATCTATGGCCATTGGGCAGTTTGTTTTTATTACTGTTGCCTTTGCTTGTCTGTCCCTTGCTTTTGTCAACGATGACTTTTCTGTTGCCTACGTGGCGAATAACTCTAATACCCTTTTGCCAGTGCATTTTAAACTCAGCGCCGTGTGGGGTGCTCATGAGGGATCTCTTCTTTTGTGGGCTCTAATTCTTGCCGGCTGGTCTGCTGCTGTGGCAATTTATAGCCAGAGAATGCCATTGGTATTTTCTGCCAGAGTGCTCTCGGTACTTGGTTTCATTTCGGTAGGTTTCGCGTTATTTCTGTTGTTGACGTCAAATCCCTTTGAACGACTTTTGCCATTAGCGCCTTTGCAAGGAGACGATTTAAATCCGCTGCTGCAAGACTTTGGCTTAATAGTGCATCCTCCTATGCTGTATATGGGTTATGTGGGGTTTTCGGTTCCTTTTGCCTTCGCTATTGCAGCCCTTATTGGTGGGCAGTTTGATAGTGCTTGGGCGCGTTGGTGCCGCCCCTGGATAAATATTGCTTGGGTGTTCTTAACTATTGGTATTTGTTTAGGTAGTTGGTGGGCGTATTATGAGCTTGGTTGGGGTGGATGGTGGTTTTGGGACCCTGTTGAGAATGCATCGTTCATGCCTTGGCTTGTAGGAACTGCGCTTGTCCATAGTGCCGCGGCCACCGAAAAGCGAGGTGTGTTTCGTAGTTGGACACTGCTACTGGCTATTTTTACCTTCTCACTGAGTCTGCTGGGCACTTTTTTAGTGCGTTCAGGTATTTTGACTTCAGTGCATGCCTTTGCCAGTGACCCTGAGCGTGGAATTTATATCTTGAGCTTTTTGTTCGTGGTTATTGGTGGCTCACTATTATTATTTGCCTTACGCGGTCCGCAAATGAACTCTTCCTCTGAGTACAGTGGATTGTCCAGAGAGACAATGCTGTTAGTTAATAACGTCTTGTTAGTGAGTTCAATGTCGATGATCCTGATTGGTACCCTCTACCCTCTGTTTGCGGATGTGATGGGACTTGGGAAAATTTCTGTAGGCCCGCCATACTTTGATTTTTTCTTTATCCCTATAACCGGATTGCTAATGTTGTTCTTGGGGTTTGCTGGATTTACACGCTGGCGATCTACAGATCGGTCGATGCTTTTTCAAAAAGGGATTTTCCCGAGTATACTCAGTGTACTTCTAGCTATTTTACTGCCGGCACTAGAGCCTGATGAACTCTCTTGGGATACCTATTCCTGGACAGCTGTGATCACATTATTTCTAGTGTTTTGGGTGGTCTCAATGAGCTTAGAGGATTTGCTGACTAAGTGGGGTGGCCGGCGGTCTAATCTCCGTGGACTATCTGGCAGTTATTGGGGGATGTTAACTGCTCATATTGGTCTTGCGGTGTGTGCTTTAGGCGTGGGCTTAAGTACCAGTTATGATTTGCAAAGAGATGTGCGAATGATACCAGGTGATTCGGTAGAGCTTGGCGAATATCGCTTTACCTTCAATGGCGTCAAGCCTGCTGATGGCCCCAATTTTTCTGCGTACCGTGGTCAAATAAATGTATCTCAACATGATCAACAGATAGCGATATTGTGGCCTGAGAAGCGCAATTATGAAGCTGCTGGTCAGGTAATGACAGAGGCCGCCATTGATGGAAAGTTACAGCGTGACATCTATGTGTCATTAGGTGAACCCATTGGCTCTGACGCTTGGGCTATAAGAGTTCAGGTTAAACCCTTTGTCCGATGTATCTGGTTGGGTGCGCTGATGATTGCTTTAGGTGGTTTGATTTCAGCCTTTGATAAGCGGTATAGACGTAAAAAAAGATCGGTATCAATTGGCCATGTTGGAGCCCTGTCAGTTGAATAGATTAGCCTTATTTCTGCCTATTATTTTATTTTTGGTGCTCTCGGTAATACTTTTGCTGGGCTTAGATAAGGATCCTACTGACCTGCCGTCCGCATTGGTAGGCAAGTCGTTTCCAGCATTTAACTTGCCGTCTTTAGATTCAGAAAATGGATTTCTTGATCAGCAAGATATTGTGGGAGAAGCGGCTTTGGTTAATGTCTGGGCTACCTGGTGCTATGCCTGTCGGATTGAGCATGGGATGCTCAACGAGCTCGCCACTAGTGGGGTTAAAATCATCGGTCTAAATTACAAAGATAATCAAAAAGACGCAAAGCGCTGGTTGGAATTGCGCGGAGATCCCTATGCATTCTCGGTGTTTGATGCTCAGGGCAGTTTGGGTATTGATCTTGGTGTTTATGGTGCACCAGAAACGTTCTTAGTAGACGCCAATGGTGTTATACGCTTTCGGCGCGTGGGGGTGATCGATGAGCGAGTTTGGGCCAGTGAATTTAAACCACTGTATGATCAGTTAAAGGCAACCTCTGAATGAAATACTTTGCAACCTTGATGTTATTTCTATGGCTGACCGTTGCAGTAGCCAATACAGCGGATTTAGTCAAATTCTCCGATCCAGCCTATCACGAAAGATATCAGCTGTTGATTACCGAGTTGCGTTGTCCTAAGTGTCAAAATCAGAATCTTGCTGACTCTAATGCCCCTATTTCATTGGATCTGCGTGCCCAAATACAGCAGTTGCTCGAAAAAGGTCTAAGTAATCATGAAATAGAAGAGTATTTAACACAGCGGTATTCTGAATTTATTCTTTATCGCCCAGAAGTTAATCAAAAGACCTATCTGTTGTGGCTGTCTCCATTGCTGTTTTTGGGGGTTGGGTTTGTTACTGTGTTACGTCTGAGTCGCAGATCAACTGAGATTAGCAGTCCTGATGTTAGTGGTACGCCAGATCAACAGCAGGTAGCTGACTTGCTCGATGATGGAGGTCAGTAGTATGCTCGGTTGGACTTTAGGTTTACTTTGTGGTGCCAGTATTTTTGTTCTGTATCCCTTTTTTAGTTCACGAGTTGATAGTCAGTTAGGTAAGAGTACAGAGAAGAGAATCGCACAGCAGGACAATGTGCGTTCATATCAAGATCAACAAAAGCAACACAAACAACAGTTGAGTCTCGGCGAAATTGATGAACAGCAATATGAACGTCTTCTGGCGGATGCTCAGAGGCTATTGCTATCAAATGCTGACGTTTCAACTCCCTCTGAATCGCCATTTAAGAGTGCTGGAGGTATGTGGTTAGCGCCGGTACTAGTGGTATTTTTGAGCGTTTCAACATTTTTTATATATCACCAGCTAGGTGCTTTTGCAGATCAAAATATCGCCGATTTAATTCAGCAGCAGTCGCTTGATAGCAATGATACGGAGGCGGCTAAAAAGCATAATGATAACCTTATAGCTGCGGTAGAGAAGCGAGTCGAAGATCAGACTGACAACGTTTACTATTGGATGATGTTGGCTCAGTCAGCGCTTGGTGATCAAGACATGGCACGCGCCAATAATTACTTTGCTCAGGCTCTTAAGGTGAAGCCAAAGGACAGTTATCTGCTCGGCCAATATGCTGAATCACTTTTTTTATTAGATCAGAGTAGGTTTACGGAACGAGTAACTCTTGCAGTTGATAAGGCTTTTATGGCTGATGCAAATAATTACACTGTTCTGGGGTTAAAAGGTATAGAGGCTTTTTCTAATAATGAGCTACATCAGGCCATTAGCTATTGGCGTCGAGCTCAGCAAAACCTTGACAGTAATAGTGTAGTATTTCAAGGACTTCAGTTGGGGATAGATAGGGCAGTGTTAATGCTCAGTGCGGCACCAGATAAGCCGGCACTATTTTCGGTGACAGTTGATTTGAGTATCGATGCTTCTGTGATATTTGAAAAAGATCAGCTAGTGTTTGTTGCAGTATTGCACAGTGAAGGACCATCTATGCCCCTAGCAGCGATAAAGCTGCCCGCATCAAAACTGCCTGACAGAGTTACTTTAAGTGATAGAAATGTACTTGTTCCTGGTCAATCATTATCATCGGCAAATATTATTAAAGTGGTGGCTCGATTATCATCAACAGGATCTGCAACACCGCAATCTGGTGATTGGGAGGCAGTGAGCGAGTCTCTAGTTCTGACCCAAGAGGGCGTTCAAACCACACTGTCGATCAACCGTCGACGCCAATAATCGAAATTGTTTCCCAGAGTTGCAAACTAACCGCCTAAATGACTTATTTAATGTTTTTTGTCACCACGATAATGTGTAAACTGTTAAATAATGATTCGTGACAAATACTGACCTCAGAATGTCTGATTAACCTACAAAATGGCGATATATGCGGCTTAAGTCAATCAAGTTATCGGGATTCAAATCTTTTGTTGACCCGACTAACGTTAAGTTTCCGAGCAATCTATGCGCGGTTGTAGGTCCCAATGGTTGCGGTAAATCAAATGTCATCGATGCGGTTCGATGGGTGATGGGTGAGAGTTCTGCCAAAAATCTTCGCGGCGACTCAATGTCAGATGTTATTTTTAATGGATCTGGTGGACGCAAACCTGTTGGTCAGGCATCTGTAGAGCTGATATTTGATAACACAGACCAAAGAATTGTTGGCGAGTACGCGTCTTATAATGAAATTGGTATTCGTCGCAAGGTGACTCGTGATGGCCAGTCTAATTATTACTTAAACGGTAACAAGTGCCGTCGTCGTGATATCACCGATATTTTTCTTGGCACAGGTTTAGGGCCCAGAAGTTACGCGATTATTGAGCAGGGAATGATCTCTCGTTTGATTGAGTCTAAACCGGATGAACTGCGAATTTACATCGAAGAAGCGGCTGGCATTTCTAAATACAAAGAAAGGCGACGAGAAACAGAAAGTCGTATGCAGCGAACGATGGAAAACCTTGAGCGCTTAACTGACATTAGAGATGAGTTGGGGCGCCAACTAAGCAGATTAGAGCGCCAGGCTAAGGCGGCGGAAAAATACGCAGATTATAAGCAGGAGGAGCGCCAGCTTACCATAGAGTCTCTCGCGTTGAAGTGGAGAGCCTATAGTCATGATGCTGGTGACCTCAAGGCGATTATTGGCGGTTTAGATGTCGACAAAGAGAGAATTCTTGCAGAACGCAGTCACTGCGATGCAACCATTGAAAAATTGCGAGCTGAATTTGTAGATCAAAGCGATGCTTTTAATGAAATTCAGGCAAGATTTTATAAAGTTGGTGGCGAAGTTACTAGAATCGAACAGGCTATTGAACATGCACGGCAGCGGGCTCAGGACATTGATAGAGATTTGCAACAAACGGAATTGAATTATAGGGAAACCCATCAACAGCTCAACGCAGACAAACAAAAGGTCATTGGCTGGCAGGCAGAATTTGATGAACTTACTCCAGCGTTGACTGTGGCTATTGGACGTCAGGCGGAGTCATCAGAAGCGCTAAAAGAAGCCGAACTGATGTTGAGTGATTGGCAGCAGCGCTGGGATGAGTTTAATCAACACTCGGCCACGCCACGCCAACAGGCGGAAGTTCAACAATCTCGCATTCAGCATCTTGAGCAGTTGATGCGTCGCCTGGGCGAGCGACAACAACGCTTACAAGAAGAAGCGCAAAGTTTCCATGCGAGTCCCGCTGAGGATGAACGCTCAGCTATTCAAGAGTTACTTGATGCCGCCGAACGCGTTCGAACAGTAATAGATTCTGAACAGCAGGAAAATCGCAAGGCGATTGAAAATCTTCGTGAGCAAGAGAAGCAGGCTGATAGCGACTATAATCAGATTCGTAGCACTCAGCAGACTGCCCAGGGACGTCAAGCTTCCTTGCAAGCCCTACAACAAGCTGCCATGGGCGATGATGCAGAGCAACGCTGGTTGTCTGACGTTGGCTTAGATAAAATGCCAAGGTTAGCCGAGCAAATAACCCCTATAAAAGGTTGGGAAGTTGCTGTAGAGACGGTTTTGGGGAGCTATTTGCAAGCTATTTCAGTCACTGATATGCCCGGCGCTATTGACCTTATGCAGGGTTTTTCAAAGGGCGAATTACTGTTTGTTGATGGTATGCCAGTATCGCCTGAAAAAGAGGAAAACCATGGAACAAAAGGCAGATGGCTCAGTGACTTTGTAGACGGAAATTCTGCACTTAACTTACTTGCAAATATCTATGCGGTAGAGTCCTTGCCAGAGGCCTTGGATTTACAGTCAAAGTTGAGCCCGAGAGAGTCTGTTGTAACTATCGATGGGATTTGGCTAGGGGTAAATTGGGCTCGTGTTGCTCGAGACAAAGATGCAACTGCAGGAGTACTGCAGCGCAAACAAGAACTTGAATCAATTGAGGGTCAATTACAACGCTTTGCTGAAACTATTGGTGAGCTTGAACAGCGTCGCGCTGGCCATTCTCAGACAATGAACGCACTGGAGTCGAATCGACAAGCCCTGGCGATGCGGATTGAGGAGCAACAGCAGAATTATGCTGACTTGCGGTCAAAGTTAAGCGGCTTTGATGTTCAAATTGAGCAGTTTAAAGCGCGAAAGCAACGTGCCGAAACTGAGCTTGTAGAAGTCAATGCACAAATGCTGTTGGAACAACAGCATTTGGCTAACGCACGGGTTCTGTTGCAGGAATCCATTGAAAAAATGGAGGCTGACACGGCCACCAAAGAAAGCTTTGTTAGTGAACGTGACAAGGTTCGTAAAATAGTTGACCAAGCTCGCATTGACGCTCAAAAAAACCGTGAAAATGCTCAGCAGCTTACTTTGCGAGAAGGTTCTTTGAGTATTCAGCTGACCTCAGTAAACGAAGCGATTGTGCGCTTAGAGTTGCAGTTAAAGCGGTTAGAAGAACGTCGTGAGGAACTCAGATTGGCGTTCGAGGTAAAAGAAGATCCAACAGAAGATTACCAACAGCAATTAGCCCAACAATTAGCCTCTCGACTAACCATAGAGGCCGAGCTTGGTGAGGCTCGAAAGCAGGTTGAAGCTATTGAATATCAGAGTAGAGAAGAACAGAAACGTCGTGGGGCTTTTGAGATTGAATTACAAAAAGTTCAAGTGCAGCTTGAAGAGAAACGTCTGTCAGCTCAGGAAATTAGTACTCTAAGCGGGGCTCTAGAAGCTCAGATTGTCTCGCATAAGGGCGTTTTAGAAGATTTGCTAGATGTCTTGGTTGACGACGCTGACATCGTTGACTGGGAAGAGCAGCTTCAACTTATCGCCAATAGAGTGCAGCGATTGGGGCCAATTAATTTAGCAGCTATCGATGAATATGCCATTGAGTCTGAGCGGAAAGATTATCTTGATAAGCAAAATAGTGAACTTGAAGATGCTTTAGATACGCTAAAAACTGCGATTCAGAAAATTGATCGAGAGACTCGAACCCGTTTTAAGGAAACATTTGAATTAGTTAATACTCATATTCAATATTTATTCCCTAAATTATTTGGTGGTGGTCATGCGTATTTGGAAATGACAGGGGAAGATTTGTTGAATACAGGTGTGACGCTTATGGCGAGGCCTCCGGGTAAAAAGAACGCGTCGATACATCTTCTTTCTGGTGGTGAAAAAGCACTCACAGCTATTGCTATGGTGTTTGCTATTTTTAAACTTAATCCAGCGCCATTTTGCATGCTCGATGAAGTTGATGCGCCTCTAGATGATGCCAATGTTGCTCGATATGCTGCAATGGTCAAAGAAATGTCTAGTGAGGTACAGTTTATATTTATCACTCATAACAAAATATCGATGGAAGCGGCGAACCAACTTATGGGTGTCACCATGCACGAAGCTGGTGTCTCTCGGTTAGTGAGTGTTGATGTGGATCAAGCTGCTGAGCTTGCTGATGCTTAGGTTATATGGGCTTAAAGCGTGGTGTTTGGGATTAAAAAAATTTACAATGTGTCTCCTACGATAGATTTACATTAAGGTTCGATTATGGATTTTGGTGCTAGAGAAATACTGATTTTTGTCGCCTTTTTAGCACTCATTGGGGTAGTGCTCGATGGTATGCGACGTGTCAAGCGCAATCGCTATGAAAAATTACACATGTCTTCCCGCAAAATGAATAAAACTGCTAGCAGAGATCATTTTGATGATAATGAACTGGATCAAAGCCAGTTCCCTTCAGGAGGATCCCGTGTGGTGGGTTCCCGTGAGGTTGACGACTCAGCCCACGCCAAAGTCGCGGCGAAAACCAATGAATTCACTTTTTTAAAGCAGCCAGAGCAGCAAGGCTTTGATCTTGATCATTCTATTTATGCTAGTCGAGATGATGAATTTAGCGATTTAGATTCTTTGTCGGTTGTGCAAGAGCCGCCCTCTGACTTTAATTCTAAGTCTAAAACTAGTAGTGCTAATGAGGCCGTACAAGATGTATTAGTGATGCATTTAATGGCGCCCAAGGGCGATGTCATCAAAGGTAGTGATTTATTGGATGCGTCGATGGCTGCGGGTTTGCGATATGGTGGTATGAAAATTTTTCATCGACATCGTAATGAAGATGGTTCGGGTGCAGTTCTTTTTAGTA
This sequence comes from Porticoccaceae bacterium, assembly GCA_003491845.1. GTDB lineage: Bacteria > Pseudomonadota > Gammaproteobacteria > Pseudomonadales > Porticoccaceae > HTCC2207. The sequence goes on from DNBN01000143.1 coordinate 21,276, forward strand.
TGGCCAATGTGGTGAATCCCGGCACCTTCGATCTTAATACCATGCCAACAATTACCTCTCCAGGTGTTACCCTATTTATGTCTTTGGACGAGAACGAGGACTCAATTGGTGCCTTTGATTTGCTTGTTGATAGCGCACGGTTGATAGCAGAAAAATTACACCTCAATATTATGGACGAATCTCGAAGTTCAATGACAGCTCAAACCATTGATCATTATCGGCAACGCGCAAAAAAAGCGATGGTCCAATCAGCTGATGAATAGTAAGATTTTTGGGTCTTTTTTATGGACGTAGTTCCTCAGAAGACGTTTCTTGAGCATCAGCATTTGGTCGAAAAACTAAACGATTATAACCATCGTTATTATGTGCTTGATGATCCATCAGTGCCTGACAGTGTGTACGATAGACAGATGCTTCAACTGCAGGCACTTGAGCAAGACTACCCAGCATTGTTGACAGAAGAATCGCCAAGTCAACGCGTAGGTGGGGCGCCCCTGGCATCGTTTGTGCAAATCAAACATAAGGTACCTATGTTATCCTTGGATAATGCTTTTGTGGATGCTGATCTAGCAGACTTTGATCGTAGATTGAAAGATCGCCTTAATGCTTCTGAGGCTATTATTTATGCCTGTGAGCCTAAATTGGATGGCGCCGCAGTTAGTTTGCTATACCGAGATGGAACTCTCATTTATGGGGCAACACGCGGCGATGGTAGTGTGGGCGAAGATATTACTGCCAATGTACGAACTATTAAGAGTATTCCTCTTAAGCTGCGAGGACAGAATATACCTGCTCTTTTAGAGGTTCGCGGTGAAATTTATTTGCCTACGGTTGGATTTGACGCACTTAATGCCAGTGCTATTGCCTCTGGCGGGAAGACTTTTGTTAATCCGCGCAATGCTGCTGCTGGCAGTCTCAGGCAGCTAGACTCGAAGATAACTGCCAGTCGACCATTGGAAATGTGTGCTTATAGCGTTGGTCAGTATGAAGGTATTGATACGCCTCTAACGCATCATGGAATGCTTAATTCCCTTGCGACGTGGGGGTTTAAAATAAATCAGCATATGGAGGTTGTGACAGGAATAACTGCCTGTGTGGATTACTATAATCGGTTGGCGCTGCGCCGTAGTCAGTTACCCTATGATATTGATGGAATTGTATTTAAAGTTAATCAATTGTCATTGCAGAAGAGATTGGGTTTTGTAGCCAAAGCACCGCGCTGGGCTATTGCTCGAAAATTCCCTGCTCAGGAGGAAATGACAGAGGTTTTAGATATTGAGTTTCAAGTGGGTAGAACCGGCGCTATTACACCTGTAGCAAGATTGCGCCCAGTTTTTGTCGGCGGTGTTACCGTAAGTAATGCCACCTTACATAATGGTGATGAGATTGCTCGTTTGGACGTTCGTGTTGGCGATAGCGTAATTATTCGCCGAGCTGGCGATGTCATACCGCAAGTAGCTAAGGTTGTGATTGATAGACGCCCTGCAGATACTGAACCTGTTATGTTTCCTGAACGCTGTCCCATCTGTCAATCCTCTGTGTTGCGTTTAGCCGATGAAGCGGTGGCACGCTGCACTGGCGGTTTATTTTGTGGTGCACAAATTAAAGAAGCGATTAAGCATTTTGCCTCTCGAAAAGCCATGGACATTGACGGCTTGGGAGATAAGCTCGTAGAGTTGATGGTTGATGAGTCAGTTATATTTTCAGTAGCTGATCTTTATGACCTTACCGTGGAGCGACTGGTTGGATTAGAGAGGCTAGCTGAAAAGTCAGCTGCTAATTTGGTGGCCGCTATTCATGAGAGTAAGAAAACAACATTAGCAAAATTTTTATATGCCTTAGGTGTACGTGAAGTCGGTGAGGCCACCGCTCAAACATTAGCTAATAATTTTGGTCATATCGACATTATTGGTAGGGCCTCTGTAGATCAGTTATTAGAGATTGATGACATTGGGCCTGTGGTTGCCAAGCATATTACTGATTTTTTTCGCAATCCAGATAATCTATCTATTATTGATGCGTTACAAACTGCCGGTGTTAATTGGCCTGCTATTGATCTAGATGATCAATCTTTCAAGCCGTTGAAGGGTAAGGTCTGGGTGCTAACCGGCGGAATGCAAGTGATGAGCAGAGCAGAAGCTAAAGATGTATTGCAGGCATTAGGTGCCAAGGTGGCCTCTAGTGTATCTACTAAAACTAGTCAGGTTGTGGCTGGCCCGGGAGCGGGTTCAAAATTAACTAAAGCCCAAAGTCTTGGGATACCGGTGATGAGCGAAGCACAGTTGATTGAATTTTTAATGGATCCAAAGTAGGTCAGTAGTAGAGCGAAGTATAAAATCATGGGATATTTTAAGCATTGACTAAATCTTCTTCAAAGCGATTACTTAAACGTCGATCAACATGGATTGCGACAATGGTCGCCTGTCTGATATTCATTTTGATGGCGGTGCAAGTTTATCAAATACCTGTACCCCTAATACTTAGTAATTTACTCAATATGTTGTTAGGTCTAGGCATTATTATTGGACTCAGCGCGGCACTTGGTCGGCTACTAGTTTATCTGCGAAAGCGTCAATAGAAGGTGCGCGTCGAGACATTTTCTTTTCGTCATTACATGTCTGCAATTGCTTTTAGTAATTTGGCAATGGGTATTCATACTATTCTTTTTCCCTGGTTAATCGTAGGCGTTTTAGAGCTTTCTCCTAGCCGTCTTGGTCTGGCGCAGATGGCAATTTTATTACCTAATTTATTATTCATACTACCCGGTGGGGTGGTTTCTGATGGCAGGCATAGAGGA
>DNBN01000143.1:24334-27057 GCA_003491845.1 Porticoccaceae bacterium
TGGTAGAGGATCTTGGCTGTCTGTACTTTATGCCTTGTATATAGCGCCAGTCGGGTTGCTTGCCGTAGCTTTGATGACTGAGCAACTGTCCTTTGTGATTATTTTATTATTTGCCATGATGTTTGGGACTTTATCGGCGTTTGTGCAGCCAGCAAGAGAAAGCTTGTTGGGGTTTGCCGATCCTGAATTAATGCATCAGGCGGTAGCAAAGATAGTGAGTATCCAATTTATTGCTCAGGGAGTCGGATTTTTGATCGCAGGGCAGATGGATGCCCTTGGTGTAGTGGTTTTACTGGTAATACAGATCGCTATGTTTGCAGCCAGTGCAGTTTGGATTCGTCGCTCTCATCCAGCGCTTAAAATCAGTCAAACACCGCCTTCGCAAGCAAGAAAACCGATTGCGGAGTTACAAGAAGGGTTTAATCTATTTATACAAAATCCAGCACTTTTGCATTTAGTTTTTCTGGTATTTGCTACTGGATTTTTAGCCTTCGGTGTCTACCTAGTGGGTATGCCGCTGATCGCACGTGAGGGTTATAACTTAGGAGCCGAGTTTTATGCGGCTCTTCAGATTGCGTTCACGCTGGGCATTGTAACTGCTAATCTTGGAGTTATGAGGCGCAAAAAGATGTTTAATCGACCGGGTCGCCTCATGATTGTTAGCTTTCTTTGGAGAGGCAGTCTGGTGGGGATTGTAGCGCTGCTACCTAGTCTCTGGGTGCTATTTCCTGTGGTTTTTGTCTGGGGCTTTTTTTCTGGATTATCTATGACATTGGGGCGCACTATTCTGCATAGTCAGGTGAGTCATCAGTTTCGCTCTAGAGCAGCCTCGGTGTATCAGTTGAGTCTTTTTGGTGGTGCGCCTTTAGGCGCTTGGTTCTGCGGTATGGCTATCGAATGGGTAGGTCTGAGCAGTACCTTTATTGTCATCGCCTGCATGACTCTTTTAGTATCTACAATAGCTGCATTAAGATCACCTCTATGGTCTTTGACTCGGGATTAATGGCTAAAACGATTTTTATCTGCCATTAAAGGCGACCAGAGCCGCTGTGACTGCAACATTTAATGATTCCACTCCATTATTCATGGCGATACCAACACGTTGATCACAGAGATCTGCCACTTCATCGCTAACTCCCATTGTTTCGTTGCCCAAGACATAAACAATAGACTTATCTTGAGGCATATCGGCTAGGGGAACTGCATTGTGAGAAGAGAGCATACAAATTGTAAACCCATGGTTTTTCAATGTTTTTAGTGAATCTACTAGATTGTTACAGCGCAAAATGGTTCCTTTAAAAAGGGTTCCGGCGCTGGCCTTAATAACCAGCGGTGATATATCAGAACCCCCTTTTGTAGGAAGTAACAGTCCATAACAAGGACTGGCGGTTACACTACGAATAATCATGCCGAGGTTTTGTGGGTTGGTTACGCCATCCAGTGCAATAAGTATTTTACGCTTACCTTTTTTGAGTTCCGCTAGAGCTTTTTCATAAGGTTGGTAGCCTGGGCAATGAATGTCGCAGGCAACGCCTTGGTCTTGTTTGCTGTTGCGTGAGATACGGGATAACTGATTTCGGCTATGGTAACGGATATCTATATTTCGCTGTGTTGCTAGAGTTTTGATTTGCTCTATATTTCCGCCGCTGCGATTACTATCAGCAAGATGCAGACGAAAAATATGGATGTTTTTATTTTCGAGTATTTCTAATACTGGTTTTCGGCCATAAACTGTTACGAGTTGATCAAAGAATGCTTTTTTTTCGAGATATTCTTGACTGTCGAGTCGTTGGCCGGCGGTGTCTGATGATTCCATATTAGTTTTTTTGTTCTCTTTGGGCATGATCAAGAAGATCCGCAATGGCCGTTAGATTATCGTCTGGCAATTGTCCTTGACTGCGAGCAATATTCAAGGTCAAGTGGCCTAAGCTGGTATAAACCTCTTGCCACACTGGGGGCGTTGTTTTGAGTGCGTTTAGATGACCGGCTATAGTGCTGACATCACCTCTTGCAAAAGGGCCTGTCAACGCGGTTTGCGCATTGCCTTGGAAGAAATTATCGACTGTTTTCTCAATCAGTCCTTGCAGCGGTTTAGTGTTTCCAATGTCAGATATTCCAGCCTCAGCTAGTATTGTCTGACTTAGGTCGAGTAAGCTAATTAGATAGTTACAGGCAGTTACAGTCGACAGGTGGTAAAGCACTTTATTTTCATGGCCAATAGGCATTAATAGGGCCCCAATAGATTCAAACAGTGGGCCTATTAGGCTAGTTGCGGCTTCGTCTCCTTCCACCGCACAATAGGTTCCAGAGAAGGTGGTTAGGGATTTTTCCGGCTGTGCAAAGCTATGGATAGGATGAATTGATGCCACATTGATTTTACTCCTGCCTGTAGTATCAAATATCTTTGAGGACAGTGCTCCACTGCAGTGGAATATGGTGTCGCCATCTCTCAAAATATTAGACTCCAAAAGTGCTTTCCCCAGTTCAGAAATAGCATCATCGGGACAGGTGATCATCCAGATATCAGCAGGTCTCAATGTTTTGAAATCACCAGTTGTTAATGCCAAAGGAGAACCATTTTCGATAAAGGACACAGCTTTTTGGGCTGATCTTTCGGTTCGATTTATAATTTGAGAAATACTAATATAAGGTGACAACAGCCGACATAGGGTCGATCCTGTGCGTCCAGCGCCAATACAGTTCAAGGTAAAAGACTTAGTAAC
>DNBN01000328.1:0-7500 GCA_003491845.1 Porticoccaceae bacterium
CTCTAGTGACAAAATCGATCCATCTTCTGATTGAATCTGTAACCGCCCGTCAATAATTCGATAAGCACGTGTTTGGTGGTGTGACCCACCGAGTAGTGGTACAGCCATGTCCAGAAAGTCACGTCCATAGTCAATTACCCTCTGACCGCGCACTGGATTATACCCTCCTGATTTATCAGCTCCATTATCTTCTGAAATAACGTCGTTACCATAAAGGGCATCGTACAGGCTGCCCCAGCGAGCATTGACTGCGTTTAAAGCAAAGCGCGCGTTCATAATCGGTACAACTAACTGAGGTCCTGCTTGGTGAGTAATCTCACTGTCAACATTAACCGGGGTAATCTCAAAGTCATCACCAACTGGAACGAGATACCCTATTTCGGTTAGAAAATTCTTATAACTAGCAAAATTGGCATCTCGATTAGCTTTGTGCCAATCATCAATCTGCTCTTGAAGGTCTTGACGAACCTCAAGAAGGCGTCTATTAATTGGCACAAATTGCTCGACAATAGCAGCAAAGCTATCCCAGAATGTGGCCTGGGATATACCAGTTCCCGGCAGAATTTTAGTGTTTACTAAGCCAAAAATTGCAGGCGCGACCTTTAAGCTAGATACCTGTATATGCTGATTCATAAATTGTAGTCCATCAGTTACATGAAACCCTTATGTTATCTTAGAAGGCGCTTAAAAAACGCCGTAGATAACTGCTATTTAATTGACTTATAGTAGTCTGGGAAGGCCAAAGTCAGCCCTGAATATCTTCTGACACAGTTTTGATAAGCTGCCTAATCCAACGATGTCCGGGGTCATGCTGCAATAGTGGACTCCATACCATTTTTAAACGCATCCGAGGAATGCTAAACGGTGGGTCTAGGATGACAACTTCACTGTCAGCTTGTAACTGTCTGGCTGCCATTGACGGAAGCGTCACAATTAAACCTTGCTGTCGACCCATTAAAAGTGCCGCCTGATAGTGTCGTGTAAATAATGCAATATCTCTTTTTGCATCTATTTTATGTAAGGCATCATCAACCCACCCCAAACGTTGTACATCATCTGAGCTCATGCCAACGCCTACCCCCATGCCTGTTTTACTGACCCAAATATGCTTGGCAGACAGATACGTCTCAAGATTCCAATTTTTAATAATTGGGTTAGTAGCACTCACCACGCAGGAAAAACTGTCATCCCAAAGACGCACCTGATGGAACGATTGAGGAAGCGTATCGAATCGATTAATAACCAGATCAACCTTACCACGCTCCACATCGTGGAAACTAACATCACTGGGGGTCATAATATCCAAACGAATATTTGGTGCCACTTGATACAATCGATTTAGAAGAATAGGAAGCAATGTAGCTTCAGTGTAGTCACTCGCCATAATACGAAAAATTCGTGTTGAACCCGCTGGTTCAAATTCGGTTTTTGGTAAAATTGCCTGCTCAGCAGCCGCTAAAACGGTTCGCACTAATGGTTGTAATTCTAGCGCCCGATCAGTGGGGGTCATACCATCGCTAGTACGAACTAAAATTGGGTCATTAAAAAGATCTCTCAGCCGACGTAGACTATTCGACATGGCGGGTTGGCTGATACCTAGTTCTTCGGCCGCTCGAGTGACATTGCACTCTCGCAATAGGACATCAAGGTAGACTAAGAGATTTAAATCGATCTATGACATATTCATATAAAAAATACCCAAGATTAAATTGATAATATAGATTTATGGGGTCATCATACCTAAACTGGCTTTCTAGTCAAATCGCTATACTAACAACAACTACTATAAGGACAACGTCAATGACCACTTTCAGTCAGGATAAAGCCGATCTTAAAACCTTAATCGATGCTCAGGGCAGTAATTGGTCGGCCATTAGCGCAGATTCTGCTGCACGTATGCGGCTCCAGAATAGATTTCAGACCGGCTTGGAAATAGCAAAATATACAGCAGGTATAATGCGACAAGACATGAAGGAGTATGATGCTGATCCATCCTGCTACACTCAATCTCTTGGTTGCTGGCATGGTTTCATCGGACAGCAAAAACTTATTTCTATTAAGAAACACTTTGGGACTACTAAAAAGAAATACCTCTATTTGTCCGGCTGGATGGTAGCTGCTCTGCGCTCGGATTTCGGCCCTCTGCCAGATCAGTCAATGCACGAGAAGACCTCTGTAGCAGCATTGATTGCGGAGCTTTATACATTTCTTCGCCAAGCCGATGCTCGAGAATTAGGTGGCTTATTCAGAGAGTTAGATGCTGCGCCTGACAGTGAGAAATCGCTGGTGCAGTCAAAAATTGATAATTTTGAGACGCATGTTGTACCTATCGTCGCTGATATAGATGCGGGTTTTGGCAATGCAGAAGCGACCTACTTAATGGCCAAGCAGATGATAGAAGCCGGAGCCTGTTGTATACAAATCGAAAATCAGGTCTCAGATGAAAAACAGTGTGGGCACCAAGATGGCAAGGTAACGGTGCCCCATGCCGACTTTTTAGCAAAAATTAACGCCGTTAGATACGCGTTTTTAGAACTTGGTGTTGATGATGGTGTGATTGTTGCCAGAACCGACTCTCTTGGCGCAGGATTAACCAAGCAAATCGCAGTGACTAATGAGCCCGGTGATTTAGGGGACCAATATAACGCATTCTTAGATGTTGAAGAAATTACCCCTGACCAAATGAACAATGGCGACGTTGTTCTCAATCAAAACGGTAAGCTGGTTCGCCCCAAGCGTCTGCCTAGCAACCTGTTTCAATTCAAACAAGGCACTGGCGAGGCACGGTGTATTCTAGACTGTGTTACTAGCCTACAAAATGGCGCCGACATGATTTGGATTGAAACCGAGAAACCTCATGTAGGTCAAATCGGCGCTATGGTTGATGAGATTCGTAAACAAGTGCCCAATGCAAAGCTCGTTTATAACAACAGTCCATCATTTAATTGGACGCTAAACTTCCGTCAACAGGTATTTGATGCGCTGAGTGAGGCTGGTAAAGATGTTTCTGCTTACGATCGAGCGGATTTAATGAATGCGTCTTATGATAGCACCAGTCTTGCTTTGGAGGCTGACGAGAAAATTCGCACCTTCCAGGCGGATGCTGCGGTAGGGGCCGGTATTTTCCATCACCTTATTACGCTCCCAACCTACCACACCGCGGCTCTTTCTACCGATAACCTTGCCAAAGAGTATTTTGGAGACCAAGGAATGTTAGGGTATGTGGCTGGGGTTCAGCGAAAGGAAATTCGACAAGGAATTGCCTGCGTCAAGCACCAAAACATGGCGGGCTCAGATATGGGTGATGACCACAAGGAATATTTTGCTGGCGAAGCTGCATTAAAAGCCTCTGGTAAAGACAACACAATGAACCAGTTTTGAACAATGTAATCAGTTAACTCTAATACAAAAAGGCGACTGAAAGGTCGTCTTTTTTTGTATAGATTTGTCACCATGTGTTTGTGTATACTTTTCTGAAAAATGGACTTCGGATCTTTTCATGCGTTATACCGGTTTTGTTTTATTAATTCTAATTCAGCCCCAAATTGTGCTTTCACAGGAAAGTACTGCAGACCACAAACTATTAATTGAAAAACACTATCAACAATATACAGAGGCTTTCAGTGCTCAAGACGTTGATCTGATCGAGTCATTTTTTACCTACCCTATGGTCATGAACGGTGATGATGCAAAAGTTATCATTAACGCTGATACCCTCAAAGCTACTTACAAAACTCTTTTTGAAGGTATGCCTGAGCGCTATAAGTACACAACGGTAGATACTTTAGGCGTTATCTCAATTGGAAACATGCGGTACAAGGCAATTGTTAAATATTCGCATTGGGATATGAACGGCCAATGGTTGGGTACCGAGAGAGGATCCTATTACTTTAAAGACATAGATAAAAGCACAGCAGTTGACTTTAAAATTCATCATTACACACCTCAGTAATACCTATCTCTGATTACAGAGCATCACAGTGTTTAAATCCATTACTAAGATCGGTAAAAGAGTGGCTCTAAGTTAAACACGTTAGGTTATGGTTTCCCTCGCGACCACTAATATCTTTGTACGTGTCGCAAACAATTACTATTAAACTGTGCCGCTCAGTGATTTAAAAAACTGATATCTTTGAAGATTTTTAGTTTCATATGCTGTTTTTTTTGGCCAAGCCGATTATCAGTCATAAATATACTAAATGAAGATCCCTACTAGAAAATAACAACTACTAAAATTTTAGTGTTGCAGTTGCTTCGCACTCATCAAGATCATTGTTTAGAGATCTCATTAGATTGACTGCAATGTGGGCTAATTAATAAAACTGAGCAGACCAACTTATAACCCAAATCGCCCCTTTTCTAACCCGTATCGTTGAAAACCGCCCTGCTGAACATTTCTATCAATCCAACAACGTCGGCGCCGTATAACCCAGTGACAATGAGCCGCCGACTACGGAGCTCTTCCAGAATCAGCATAAAGTTTTGCATCAACAGCAACATGAAGGCCCAAATCGGTGCATATTGCCAAACTCGGCATTTATTTAGCATGCAGCAGCATAATGTTAATACATACTTTCACCACGTGCTGCTTTGGCTCTCAGACCGTCGGTGGGTTCATATAATGGGCTTATGTGTCGATATTTGTCACCTAAATCACAAAGGGTTTGTAGACCTATTTCATCCATCCAGCGGCATATCCCTCCGCGGAAACGCGGAAATCCGACACCATAAATTAATGCCATATCGGCTTCAGCGGGACTCTCTACAATACCTTCTTCAAGGCAGCGAACCATTTCCATGGCCATTGGAGTCATTACGCGGGCAACGATCTCCTCCTGGCTAAACTCTAAAGCTTTACCAAATAGATGATCAAAACACGTAGTAACCAAGGGATCTGCTTGCTTAACTAACCGACCACGCTCGTTAATCGGATAATGATAAGAACCCATTTGACTTTTTTGCCCTAAGCGAGATTCATTTAAAAGAACACTGGAGGGACTCGCAGGCGTTATAGGTATAAAGCGCTCAGCAAGTCCTGCAAATAAAACAGAGTAACAATGCATAACGGTATCAAGACCTATTACATCGCTCAGATAAGCCGGTCCCATAGGCAAACCCCACTCTTCCATGATTCGGTCTATGTGCTGGAAATCAGCACCCTGTGCGACGAGCATCTCCATACCAAAGATGCTAGCAAATAGAACCCTGTTTACTAAAAAACCAGGACAATCGTTAACAACAATTGGTTTTTTACCCAATTTCAACGCATAAGCACAGACTGTGGCAATGGTTCGGTCAGAGGTTTTGTTGCCGCGTATTATTTCAACCAAGGGCATGGCGTGAACTGGATTAAAAAAGTGCATCCCACAAAAATTTTCTGGTCTTAACAATGAATCAGCAAGCCTACTAATAGAAATCGTTGACGTATTTGAGGTAATAATAGCCCCTGGATTATTAATTGAGGACTCAACTGTTCTAAGTACGGCCGATTTGACAGACTCAAGCTCAACGACAGCCTCTACAACAATATTACACTCACCTAGATCTCCATCATCAAGTGTAGGTTTAATATGGTTGAGAACAGTTTCAGCTTTCTTTTCGGTAAGCTTGCCTCGACTGACTGCTCGGTCAAGTAGCTTCGATGCTTCATTTATACCAAGATCCAAAGCCGTTTGTTGTATATCTTTCATGACCGCAGGAACACCACTTATAGCGCTTTGGTAAGCAATCCCACCTCCCATGATTCCAGCTCCTATGACCGCCGCTGGTGAGTAGCTCTTGGCTGCAACCGGCCGCTCACCTGCGCGTAATTTAGCCTGTTTGACTACAAATTGCTCACCTAAAAACACACCAGTAAGTGCTCTTGCTGTGGGAGTGTTTATAACCCTATAAAACGCACTATTTTCAAGCTTAATAGCCGTATCTCTGTCACAGAAAACTGATTGTTCCAGTAGATCAACAATCATAGCGCCAGCAGGATAATGATTGCTATTTTTGCCAAGGACCGCATTATGCGCTTTTTCAAACATCACATCAGAGTTACTAACGTCAGTGGATACAGGCATACGCTTAGCTAAGCGTCGGTGTTCTATAGTAGTTTGATCTTTAGATAAGTCAGATAAAAGCGCAATAGCACTATTTCTGAGACTCTCAGGTTCCACAATATGATCTATGGCGCCAGCTTCAGCAGCTGCATAAGCTGATTGAGGTTTACCTGATGTTATCCAGTTAACAGATTGCTCTAAACCAATAACTCGAGGTAATCGAACGGTGCCGCCCCACCCTGGCATAATACCTAAAGTGATTTCGGGAAGACCTACTGACGCCTTGGAGGACATTACACGACCATCACAGGCTAAACATATTTCGAAACCTCCTCCAAGAGCAAAGCCATTTATTGCTGCAACTGATGGCATTGGTAGATCTTCTATATCAGAAAATAGCCGATTAACCTCTGCAGCACGCGCAACGAACTCGACTTCAGTTGCAGCAAACATATCGGAAAATTCAGCGATATCTGCGCCAACTACAAAAACATTTTTGTTACTAGTTAGTAATAGCCCTTTAGCAGAGGAACTCTTTTTTAGCATAGCCATAGCCTCAGCCAGCTCATCTAAGGTTTGACGATCAAATTTATTTACTGAGCCTATCTGGTTGTCAAAGCAGATTTCTAAAAAATCATCCTCTAACCTTATCAGCTTAAGTGTTTTTCCGTGATACATAGGTTAGACGCCCTTTTATTAATAAATAACTTGCACATTATCCAGAGTAGGGAGTAGTTTAACTTTCTGTGCTCAAGAGTCCATGTTTTTGAGAGTTCCACCTTTAAAATGCTATATTAGTCTGGCCATCCCTTCATTTTACTGTAATCATTAGGGATGAATGATCAATAAGTTGTCGCCAATTTCAGTCGAAGGAGTACCCATCATTACAGCGTTAACCTTAACATCGCTCAGTATGAAACCTTTGGAAGTAGTGGACCTTTATCTAAATGAGCCGGATTCTGGAGGCGAACATTCAGATGATCAGTATAAAATCATCGTTAAAATTCATAAGTCTGATCACGAAAACATAGGGCTTCTTAATCGAGCAGTTGATTTAGTTTGCCAAACACAGTGGCCACGTGGAGTACCCAAAAATTACGTATCTCCATTTGTCGACGGAGATACATTAGTGGACAAAAATCCCGCGTTGACGAGTTATTATATAGTTACATTTAAGCATCCAGAGCCACCAAAATTGCACCCTAAAAATTCCAGCATCACCGTTGGCGACCTGGTTAGGCTGCATGGCTGCGCCGAGCTCGATCTAAAAGATAGTAGCGCTACAATTGTTTTAAAACTTGTTCAAGTTGATAAGTGCTATGCCATTGATGATCGCGACAATGATGCGGTTAAAATGATGGGCGCTGATCAGCAGGAGCTTTTGGAAGCTTACGTTAAGGCACCTGAAAATATTCGAGTAGCAATAAGAGCAATGTTAAAATTATCTGCCAAAGAC
>DNBN01000328.1:7761-10325 GCA_003491845.1 Porticoccaceae bacterium
CAACCTAATTTGAGCGAACCAATACACAATTTTTAGGTCTTAGTTAAACTCGGTGTGTTCACTGGCTACTAATTATATCCCCTGATTGGTGTCAGTGGGCACATCGTGACTATAATAAATGCTTAACTATTCTAAGACCATTTACTGGTTATCGTTATTCTTCACGTTTATTATAAGCTTGCGCCGGCACAATAAGTGTGGCCCATGAACTTGGATAAATTATTAGAGTAAGCTTTTATGCCCTCCATTACCGAAAAAATGCAGTCTGAGTTAGCTCTAGAGGAAATATTTGGGCAGGCTACAGAGTACGCCTTGAATTATATCAACAATATTGGTGATCAAGATCCATTTCCCTCACCATTGGCTATCGCGCAGCTATCATATTTCAATGAATCCCTTCCTACAAAGGGTATCAAGAGTACCGAAATACTCAAGTTGCTTCATACCTATGGGTCTCCCGCAACCACAGCTCAAACGGGTGGCCGCTACTTTGGATTTGTCACCGGGGGTGCTATCCCTGTGGCACTGGCATCAAAATGGTTAACTGATGTTTGGGATCAAAATAGTGGACTATATCTTATGTCTCCTGTGGCCTCGACAATAGAAGCAGTAACTGAAACATGGCTACGAGAAATATTTGATTTAGACCAGAATGTAGTCGCCAGTTTCCTCAGTGGCACCTCAATGGCTATAGTCTGTGGTTTAGCAGCAGCTAGATACAGAATTTTTAAACGCGCTAATTGGGACTTTAACCAAAAAGGCCACAACGGAGGCCCCGTTATTCGCATTGTTGCTGGGGACACAGCGCATGGTGCAGTAATCAAAGCAATCTCATTGCTTGGTTTTGGCATTGACAATATTGAGTGGGTGGATACAGACGATCAGGGACGATTGATATTAGGTCAGCTTCCTGAGTTAGATGACAAGACTATTGTCGTACTGCAAGCGGGCAATGTTAATACAGGTGCCTTTGATCCAATTCAACAAGTCTGCAAGCGCGCTAATGAAGCGGGAGCATGGGTACATATCGATGGGGCATTTGGGCTGTGGGCAGCTGCAAGCAGCGACCTCAAACACCTTACCAGAGGCATGAAAAATGCCCAATCATGGTCAGTAGATGGCCACAAAACACTCAATACGCCCTATGATAATGGAATTCTTTTATGTGCAGACAAACAGGCTTTGCATGGTGCATTACAGTCTAGCGGGAGTTATCTGGCATATTCAGAACAGCGGGACGGCATGCTCTATACGCCAGAGATGTCCAGAAGAGCCAGGGCAATTGAACTTTGGGCAACCCTGAAATATCTAGGCAAGCATGGTGTTGATGAACTTGTAACCGGTTTGCACACGCGAGCGACTCAATTTGCAGAGCAATTAAGAGCCAATAATTTCCAAGTACTTAACGAGGTTGTTTTTAATCAAATAATAGTCGGGTTCGAGCATAATGACATTTACACCCAAAAAATAGTAGAACACATTCAAGCATCCGGTGATTGCTGGGTTGGAAGCTCAACTTGGCAAGGAAAAGTAGTTATTCGTATTAGTATTTGCTCTTGGGCTACGACCTCTGCTGATGTTTGTCGATCCGTTACAGCCTTTATAAAGGCTAGAAACTCCCTCGCCGCGTGAAACACTACAGCATCCTTTGTTTTGGAGGTTTGCGCAACAAGATGACATCCTTGCCAACTATCTCTGCTGTTGTTCGCCATCGACGTGCAATATAATCAAAACTTTTCTTAGAGTAAAAGCTAATGTGCGTTGGGTCGTTCTTATAGTGCCATTTTTCGAAAGCCTCTTGACTAACTACTAACTTTGTCATTATTCCCAAAATACCACCCGGTTTTAATATACTCCACAAGAGCTCAAGCACCCTGCTTGGATCACTGAGATGCTCTACCACCTCTGTTGCAGTAATAAAATCGTAACAGTCACTAAGAACAGACCTATGGGGTGCATAAAATGGGTCATATATCTGCATTTTATGTCCAGCCTCAGACATCATTAGCGACAATGTAGGACCGGGACCAGATCCGAAATCGAGGCCTTTACTATGCTCAGGTAACATTAGGAGTAATGGGTTAACCAATCGAGATAAAAACGTTCTATAGCCAACATCAAGTGCATTATTCTGATGTTGATCATATACCTTTTTTTCCTCTAAAGCCGTTAGATGAAAGGTATTGGGCACGAATACTAGATCACAGTTGCCACAGTGCAAATAACAGCGTTTGCGATCTTTGTGATAATGGGCAACAGCGTTTTCTTGACACAAAATGCAAGACATATTTTCTACCTCCGACCGAGTCGTTTGAACATAGCGCATAAACCATTTTTCAATCAAGCTTAAAATTAACATGGTTTTTGCTAGTTTGCCGTGATCACGAGTTCGTTTAACACCGATTTCAATACCATGTTAGCAATATTCTCGCCCTAATAGGTTATTTCAGATTGACGGCATCGCGCTTGGTCAGTATCATGCGCCCTCGCAAGAGAGACCGCTTGGTAAGACAATCGGGGATTAGCGCAGTCTGGTAGCGCGCCTGCTTTGGGAGCAGGATGTC
>DNBN01000155.1 GCA_003491845.1 Porticoccaceae bacterium
GCAAGCCAACAAGTAGGAATGCGATGGGGCAATTTAAAAGCCGTGTGCTGTCAACCTTCAGGCATTATATAATCTACGGTGAGAAGAGATATAAATTATCGGAGCTGCAAAATTATAAGCTCAAATTAGAGAGATTATTTACTGACAACACTGACGAATTATATTCTTTCTCTGAAGCTGCGGAGAAAAGTCTGTCGGCACTAGGCAAAATATTTAACCTAGATTGTAAAAGCTTGCGCAACAAAATATTTTCAGAGGGGTTTGAGCTTTACGTTAGCTGTCAATCGGGTTGGCATAAGATTGACGCTTTTCAATGTGACTACTCAGCGGGTCCGCTGAACCACATTTGCCATTTTATGTTTGAACTTGATGATTCTCAGGAGGCAGTTATTGCCTATGACAAAGGTCTTCATAAAATAAGTTTTACGGATCAGTTTTTCTCCGATGTGCAAATTGATACCCCAGTGCTTAAAATTGTCTTAGCAAAGCATGCAGAGTTTTATCTCTATTCATTTTTGCAGAATCTCGTATTGTATGAGGTCAGCATTGATATAGATATCACCGGCGTCAAAAGTTTGGTACTCCACAACGATTCTGGTCCAGTGGACTATAGTTCACCGTTTCAGCCTTTTGGTGCTGTACCAGCATTAGGAAACTATTTAATTGTTAGCAGTCAAGATTTCTCCTGTAAAAAATTGAAATATATGAAAGTAAATATTCAATGGCATCAGCTACCTAAAAACATTGGTGGCTTTTCTGATCATTACAGAGAATATGATTTGGGTATTTGTAATGAGGACTTCTCTGTTACAACAACGGTGTTAAGAAATGGGGTATGGGCGAGTCAATCTGGATCCAATTGCCAACCCCTATTTAATCTTGATAGCCAGCAAACACTCGCAAGGAATGTCTGCATAGAGATACCTGATGCGGATTATTTCCAGCCTCTCGCAGACTGTAATACTGAGATCTGTGCATATTCTGCCGAGAAACTGTCAGGTTTTATTCGGCTACAACTATCCGGTAGATCGCCGGTATTCGCTCACCAGGCTTACCCCCATGTATTGAACAAAAAATTGCTCGCTGCATTAAAAACAAAGCAGATGAGTGAACAGTTAAATGAGCCTTACACGCCGGTTATTGATCACATCAGTGTTGATTACAAGGCCAGTGAAACGATAAATGTTCAGCAACATAGTCAATCAAATAGGCACAAAAAACAGTCTCAAATCTTTAGCCTACAACCATTTGGGTTGCAATCTTTAACACCAAATACCCGTTTAAGTGATGCTTATTTACTTCCTCAATATCAGCAATCTAATCATTTTTATCTCGGATTGATATTGCTGGGTAATCATTATGGAGACAATACTATTAGTATCTATTTTGATTTGCAGGAGTCCACCATCAGAGACGCTAGACCAAGCATACCAGTAATTGATTGGTGGTGGTTGTCTGAGGGTTATATGTGGGAAAAAATTCCGCGGACGGACGTTTTGGCAGATACTACAGAGGGATTTTTGCAATCCGGAATTATCCATCTGCGCCTTCCGCATGAAGCCTTTTACAAGGGTGAAGATTATTCTCTCGGTACAAGCACCAGTTTGTTTTCGGATCTAAAAAAAATCTGGATCCGCATTAGTTCGCCAGAAAGTGGCAGTCTATTTTGCCAACTAAGAGGTGTTGAAATCAACGCGATTGAGGTGCGTCGCCAACATTTTGACAACAGAGAGTTGAATAGTTTGCCTGCACAGAGCATAAGCAAAGCGCTTAAAACACATTCGGCATTTAGTATGGTATATCAGCCAAGAGCGTCTCTATCGGGGAGGGTAAAAGAGGATCAAAAGCTATGGTTACAGCGCAGTTCTGAGCGTTTGCGCCATCGTAACCGATTAGTAACTCCCTGGGATTTTGAGCGATGTGTTTTACAGGAATTCGAATTTGTCCAAAAGGTTAAATGTTTTCCCGCGATGAGTCAGAAAAATCACAACAGTGAGCTGTTGCGAGCACCAGGCAAATTACTGTTAATTGTTATTCCTTGTCGCCAGCACAACAGTGACATTGATCTCTGTCAACCACCGCCTATAGTGAGTGGATCACAGTTAAATAGAATAAAAAATTTTTTGAACAGACTGTCTGCGCCGGGTGTGGATATTGAAGTTTGTAATCCCCAATATGAAACTATTCAGGTACGGTGTTCAGTTATTTTTACTCAGGATGTCGACCAACTTAATCCACCTCATGCGCTCAACACCGCATTGGTTGACTATATTTCTAGTTGGGGGTGTAAAGGTCCATCTAAGCAGTTTGATTGGAGTTTTTGTGAAGACGACATTACAGCGTTTATTCAGGATCAACCCTACGTTGACTTTGTTACAAATGTGTCCTTGCTAAAGGTCACTTCTATGACCGGAGGTGTGTATAAACGCACAGATTCGGCGATTGAAAATGGATCCTCAAGTAATTCGTCGGATTCACTACTGAAACTTAGCAAAAAACAAACGCTGACACCCCAGTGGCCATGGTGCCTGGCTCTGCCTGCAAAAAATCATGCGGTAGAGATAATTAACAACCGACAGGTCATACCAGCGAAGGCAACTGGCTATGGCGATCTCCAGATAGGTACGAATTTCATTATCAATGAAACACAGACTAACACCACAGAAAATGGCTAGAAGATGACAAAAAAGACAAGGGACAAACTCAAAAAGTTGTTTTCTAACGGGCAAATGCCGTCAGAAGTGGATTTTGCAGATCTAATCGATTCATCCCTTAATAGTTGCGATGATGGACTCAGCATCAATCAACAAGATGGTATTCAAATTATGCCCACCGAGTTAGATATGTTTGCCAGTATCTATGCTCGGAGAGGACAGATAAATTCTATTAGATGGCAATTTAAAATTGATTCGACAGGCAATTATCTAACACTGCACAACGCAGTTGATGCGTCTGGTTTGAGAGATCTCGAGCAGCATGATTCTAGCAGCCAAACCAATGACCTTGATTCGCCGATCTTAGCCATCAGCGCCTCTGAGAGAAAAGTAGGCGTAAATAAAACTAGTCCTGTCCATGAATTTGATGTTCAAGGTGTTGTGGCGTCAACCGCGAGAGTGGGTACCTATGGTTCCGGAGAGGTATCTGCTGATGGAGCGTGGCACGATATTCTAACTGGGTTAGAAGGTTGCCATATGCTTGAAATTGCTGCTGGTGTTAGCGGTGAAAGAGGTTATGGAAGATGCGCATTGCTCAGAGCGGTGGCAATCAACTGTTACAACCCGGTTCATCCATTTTCTTGGTTTCAAAAGCGTATAAAACATCAGCATGGTTGGTACTTTTCCCGCTGGGACAGATTGAAATTGCGCTGGGCAAGAGATGATCATGAGTGCTACAAACTGCAGATTAAGACAGTGCGTGATTACACCAAAGATGACAAATATCAACCGATAAAGTACCACATTACTCAACTTTGGTTGGATAGCACACTGAGTTTACAGGATAAAGAAAAGGAGCCATAAGTAATGCAAGAGTCATTTATTCAGCCCAGAGACGGAACCGATGAGTACAGTTTTGAGAATCTCTATTCTCAGGGGCTTGAAATGTTGCAGCAACTCAGTGGTGATATTTGGACGGACTATAACCTGCATGATCCTGGTGTCACCATCTTAGAGCAACTGTGTTTTGCCCTCACCGATATTATTTATAGATCTGATACATCAGTGTCTCAATTGCTGGTTCGAGAGACTGGTAGGGTGGACTTTGCCAGACAAGGTCTTTTTGGAGCCAGCAAGATACTATCCAGTGGTCCTGTTATACCAAAAGACTATGAGGCGATTTTCTTCGATAAAATTCCCGAACTAGAGAATATTTTTCTCGATGGAGAGCGATCGGATTTTGGTCAATATCGATGTATTCCAGGTTTGAGCGACGATAATAAAGATGATCTTCAGCAAAGATTAGCGGAGTTATATCATTCCAATAGACCCTTGTGCCAAAAATCGCCAGTTCAATTCCGTGAAGCAGATACAAATAAAGTTGAGGTTGCGGGTACTATTTTAATTGAGAGTGGGTTTTCCCCTGAAATTTTGCTGGCCGAAATCTTCCTGCTAATCCAAGATGTTATTTCACCTAAACCAAGCTTCACCAGTTACGATGATTTTTTAGCTGGCACAGATTCCTTGGATAGCGTTCTCGAGGGGCCTTACGCCATCAAGGGGCGGTTGAATCAATCATCAAACAGTGTTTTGTTGAGCTCTGCTGTAGTGAAACAGATTCTGTATATTGAGGGAATTAAAGATGTGGTGCAGCTCAAGTTGTTGTCTAATGATAAGCCCTTGGAGACGGTTTTAGACTGTTTTGATGAGGCTTTTGAGCTCTGCGTTCCAGTGACCAATGAAGTATTGCAACTGCAGCTGGTACAAA
>DNBN01000142.1:0-19415 GCA_003491845.1 Porticoccaceae bacterium
GCCCAAACTAACTGCTCCATATTAACTTTTCGATAATTGAAAACCCAATATAATAAGAAAAAACATAAAATAAGAAATGATGCCCAGAGATAGTGATTAGGAGCAGACTGAAAAGGAATAATCAGTTGGAGCAATACCTCAATGGAGCCCGGTATTAGCAACAAAATTGCGGCTACGACACTCATCAAACCACCATGGCGCTGCAAAACTTGAAAAAAACTTGTGACAAAACTTCCAGATGAACTCATAGGACGCTGAAGCCTTCCCCATTTTTTGACACGTACTGCATCATCGCCATTAGTCATCCATATCCAACTCTATTTTATTAAGTCAATATTCATTTAAAAAATCCCGGGGGCGATGCATAGCCAAACTTAAATCCGCACTACAAATTGCTGTACTTGGACTTTTTACCGATAACTTTTTTAACATAGTTTTGTGTTTCTTGACGAATATGTCTGTTGGTTAAAAACCAATAGAACTCTTTTTGAGACATCTTGTTAATCCGCCTAATAGCTTGCTTTTTGTTACCAGATTTATTCAGACTGCGCCATAAATTACCAGCGCCACCGTTATAGCTAGAAATGACAGCATACTCGAGCTTTGTTGGATCATTGATACCTTTTAAATAACGATTTTGTAGGATGCTCAAATACCCAGCAGCCACCTCTATGTTATTTTTAGGATTATAAAGAAAAGCCGAGGAAGGTGTGTGCTGATAACCTTTGATAATTTCAAAGTAGTCACGACCGGCAGTATCAGCTTTAACCTGCATTAATCCTAACGCATTGGACTGAGAACGCGCAAAAGGGTTAAAAGAGCTCTCTGTCTCCATAATAGCCATAACCAGTGATATGGGTACATTGTATTGTTGGCCAGCAGACTTGACATATTTAACATATTTACCGCCAGCTATGTCTTTGTGGGTGGCTACCATATCAATAGAAATAGTATAGCGACCAAGTTTGCTGGTCTTGCGCTGTAAAAGGAATTTGGCGAAAGCTACAGCTGACTTCTCGTCACCTATAGGCTTTCGGTAATGATCTAGTACCTGCCCCCAAAAAAAAGGACGATTGGTGCGTTTATTTATAAGGCCAAAGTCTTGAGCAGTTTTCGCATCAATAACCGAAGGGTCAATTTGCGTGAGGAGCACATCCATTATGGATTGTTGCAGCATCTTCTCCGTTTTCGCTGTTACCACAATCAAACCATTTTCAAAATCAACCAGAGTATTTTGGTCGAAGGACTCATTGAACATCAATACCGATGGATTATAGGAACCCTGCTTGTCTGATTGGGCTTGATACTCCCTTAGTAACGCGGCCACATCTTCATCATAATCATTAAAATCAATATTCGCGAATGTACAAGCCGATGCCAACAGCATAAACAAGACCAAAAATATTCTTTGGATGGGCACTGGCATTTTCACTCTTACTTATCGTTGATAATCATAATCAGGATTTTGCGCAATAAAGTCACGACGCATTCGGCGCATGCCACCCAGCCAACGGTCGTAATCAGCACCTTTACGCTTTGCGTACATATCTAATTCGTCGTGAGGCATAATTAAGAATTGTTGTTTGGCCATACCTTCTAAAACAGCCTTAGCAGCGTCATCAGCACTCATCATGGCATCTGAACCACTAATGCCTCGACCACCCTCTGTCATCCGTGTCGCCACATAGAGAGGACAGACAACAGATACTGCGATATTGTCATCACCATGGGTAATAGACAGGGACTCGGCAAACCCTAAGGCTGCAGTCTTTGTCGTAGAATAGGCCGCATCACCCATTTGACAAAGTAAAGATGCTCCAGATGCGACATTCACTAAATAACCGCCTCCGCGTTTAATCATTCCCGGCACAACCGCTCGTGCCGCAAACACATGTGCCATCACATTAACATTCCAACTCATTTCCCAGGTCCTGTTTGATGCGGAGGCGGCCAACCAACCAGGACCATCACCAAATGAAACTCCAGCATTGGATACAAAAATATCAATGGGACCAAATGTAGCCTCCGCTTGCACAATAACTGCCTGAATATCTGCTTCGCAACCAACATCAGCTTTTAAACCTAGACCACCAATGGACGCTGCTACAGTCGCGGCAAGCTGTTCTTCTAAATCCACTACGACCACCTTAGCACCAGCAGCAGCAAACTGTTCGCAAAGTGCTTTACCTATGCCATTAGCACCACCAGTAACAACAATAACTTTTTCTTCAAAATTCACAGCAGTCTCCTATCGAAGGCTTTTATGTAGTGACTAAAATAGCCTCAAGAGAGGCTCTGATCTCGGAAGGAATTGGGGTTGATTTATCTGTTAATCGGTCCACAAAGACATGCGTAAAGGTTCCGTTCGCCGAAGGCTGTAAAACTCCTTTTTTAAATATACCAATGCCATACTCCACCGAACTATTACCCAGATGGTTAACTCGCAATCCCGCCTCAATTTTATCTGGATAGGCAATTGGCGATCGATATTGACAGCTAGAAGCAACCACAAAACCGATACTAGTCGCACTGTGAATATCCAGCCCACCCTTCTCAATGAGGTATTTGTTAGTGACAGAATCAAAGTAACTATAATAAACAACATTATTGATGTGACCGTAAATATCGTTATCCATCCAACGTGTAGTTATATCCGAGAAATAACGGTAACCTGATCTGTCATCATCACTCACAATTTTACTCCAATAGTTAAGCTCAATTACTCAGTAGGCTTGTTTGTATAGCCCAAGCGCATCATCAATTGTTACCTCACGCGGATTATTAATCAATAAACGTTGCTGTAACATGGCCTCTTCGGCTAATTTAGGCAAATCAGCTTCAGGAATATTCATTTCCCTTAACGATGTTTGCAAACCCAAGTCAGCTGCTAGACTTAAAAAATAATCTGCTAGCATCTCTGTTGTGGCAATATTATCCGATGGAAATTTTCTATCCGGCATAACAATCTGAGCAACATCAGCATACAAAGCAGCGGCCTGTGGTGCATTGAATCGCAACACAAATGGTAGCACTAATGAATTGCTCAGCCCATGAGGAATATGATAATTGCCTCCCAGAGGATAAGCCAAGGCATGAACTGCAGCAACCGGAGCATTTGCAAATGCTTGGCCTGCCAACATAGCGCCAAGTAACATCGCTTCGCGGGCCTCAAGATTATCCCCCTGCTTTACCACCGTCGCAATATTATCTGCCAAAAGACGTAAAGCCTCTCGAGCCAACATATCTGATAAAGGATTTTTTAACCGTTTTGAAGTGTATGCTTCAATTGCGTGAACCATTGCATCAATGCCTGTGGCTGCTGTGACATGAGCCGGCAGCCCAATGGTCAGACTGGCATCTAATAAAATTTTATCCGCTAATAATGTACGACTTACAACCCCAGCTTTGGTGTTTTCACCCGTGGTAATTATGGACACCATAGTTGCCTCCGACCCCGTTCCAGCGGTTGTCGGCACCTGTAACAAAGGCAGCCGTGAGCCTGACACCTGATCAACACCATAAAGCTCAGTTAGTGGTTGATGACCTTTTACCAATACAGCCAAAAGTTTCGCCACATCCATAGAGCTACCACCACCAAAACCAATCACTCCATCGCAGTCAAATGCCTGAGCCTTTTTTACTGCATCCAACACTACGGATTCTGGAGGGTCAGCAACCACATCGGCATAAATGCTGTACTCTACCTGATGTGCTTGAAGACTTTTAAGCGCATCATCCAAAAGGCCGAATTGGACAATTCCTCCATCGGTAACAATTAAGGCTCGTCTAACACCCATTTGTGACAGAATGCCACCCAAATTCGCCGAACAACCGGCGCCTATAACCACATCAGAAACCGTACTAAAAAGAAAATCATTCATCTGCATACTTCCTATCATTAACATTAGTTTTGTTATTTAAGCCATTGATAAAAATATCAATATAATCACATTTAAGCCTATCTTTATCTTCAAAAGAAAACCAACCTGACAAATCTGCACTCGCCTCAATCATCCCAGAGAGAACATTCTGCGCAATACCCGCGTTGATGAGCCGCAAAGTACCATCATTAAACCCTTTTTCGATAAAGGCACCCAATCTAGCGCTATTTCTTTTCCCTTCTTTTAAAACCATCTTTCGGTGAGTCTCATCAAGAGAGGGAAGCAATCGATAACGAATAAGTGGACCTTGATTACTAAATTGGACACCAACAAGCAGGTTCAGCGCATACTCTATTTTTTCTAATCCACTATTACCAGTATTATCCGCTGTACTTAACAACTGCTTCTCAATATCTAATGTCCGAATAAAGCACCTATACAACAGCTCTTCTTTACTTTTAATGTGATAATAGAAGGCGCCCTTGGTGACCGAAAGAGTCTGGGCGATTTCATCTAAGGATGTCCCCTTATAACCCTTTTGATTAAAATATGTCGAGCCGACTTGATAAAAAGCCGTACGCTTTTCAGCATTCTGCTGCTGTTTTTCGGCTCTAAAATAATTCACGGCACTATAGCTGACAGCACCCAACTGGACGGGTTGAGATGAAATCCCATTAATAATAAGATCAAGGATAATATCATTAATATTCTCATAAGATTCAATATGAGATCGATTTAACCATACGGGAAGCCACTGGATAATTGAATATATAGCCAGGGTAATTACTTTAGGATTACGTGCTTGAAGCGTCCCATCTTGGATCCCCTCTCTGACCATCGCGCTAACGACATCAAATATCTCAGACCAACGTAAATTAACGTCTTTCTGCTGTGCCTCATCAAGAGTATAAATCTCCGCCAACATTGCAAAATGTGGTCCCTTTCCATTGAGGGTTGCTGCATATTGAGTAATCTGCCCATCAATCATAGAGACAATTTTATCCCGCCCTGAAGCAGATAATTTATGAGCTCTATTAGCTCTATCCAATAGCATTTCGCAACTTGATAAATAGCACTTATAAATTAGATCTTGCTTATTGTCGACGTAGTAATAAAGACAGGTTTTAGTTAAGCTCAATCTAGCAGCTACCTCAGCAAGGGTGGTGGCGCGAGACCCCTGCCAATTAAACAATCGCGCCGCTTCAGACAAAATTAATTCAAACTTTAATTGGTACTGACGCCTCTTGGCAAGAGGGGATTCAGTGTATTGGCGTGATAGCAACGTCATCTGCAAACCTTGGCAGTAAAACCCCCATCTAGCCCATGGTCACGACAAAGTAGATGCGGAGATAATTAAATACTTCGAAGAAGAATAACATACTCTTTGGTAGACTTTGTATACCAAAGTACTCCCTAAGGTATCGATCTGAATCTAGCTAAAGAGCGTGGATTATTGAGAGATATCTCAGTAACTACAAGTAACAGCCCAGTAGAATAAAAGCCCCAAAGCCACTGACTGTAAAACACTTTCAACGCTAACAATAGCTGTAATAATTAACAACTAAACAGAGTTTACCACTTGATTAGGATATTGAGAATAAAGCGCAAATTCCATACTAGACTCAGCACTGTCTGGCGATATTTTGAAGTGACACATGAGACGCTGCAGCTATTTTTTTGAGAGACATTAACCATCTAGCCGCCGGTCATATTCATAAAGCGAACGATATCGGTCCGATTAGGGTCAAAATGATGGCGCTCTGGTTTGCTCTGCAGTGCTTCAAGGATTTTCGATTTTAGTAGGCCATCATCGCCAGGATAGCGGCGTAAAATATCTCGTAAATCCATACTGTGCTCGTTGCCTAAGCATAACAAGAATCTTCCCTCTGCGGTCATCCTAACCCGATTACAGGATTCACAAAAATTATTAGTCATTGGTGAAATAAACCCAATCTTAGTGGGAGAGTCTATCACCTGCATATACCGTGATGGACCTCCGGTTGTTTCAAGGCTGTTGACTAAACTAAACTCCTGCGCAAGTTGCTGGCGTATTTGTTCACTTGATATCTGTGTTGTAGCTCGCTCATGAGAAGAGATAGCTCCAAGAGGCATTTCTTCTATAAACGAAATATCAAGCTCGTTGTCCACAGCATAACGTGCCAAATCAAGCACCTCATGGTCATTGAAGCCTGCCAATATAACCGCATTTAATTTTATTTTAGCAAAACCCGCTTTTTTAGCAGCGCAGATACCACTGTGCCATACTGCCAAATCACCATTGCGTGTTATTTCTTTAAATCGATCAGCCTGCAAGCTGTCAATGCTAATATTTAGCCTGGCAAGACCTGCATCTTTTAGCGAATGAGCCATTTTTGGCAACAGCATGCCATTAGTCGTCATGGTCACTTCCTTAAGACCCGGCAAGCACGAAATAGAGGAAACCAATTTAATAATATCTCGACGAATCAACGGTTCTCCACCGGTGAGCCGAATCTTCTCCACGCCAAGCTCGACAAAGGCCGCAGCAACATCTCTTAATTCTTCTAGCGACAGTATCTGCTGTCTGGGAAGAAAAGTCATATCCTCAGCCATACAGTAGGTACAACGAAGATTGCATCGATCGGTAACGGATAGGCGTAAATAGTTGATCGACCGACCAAAGGGGTCAATTAATGAGACTGATGTCGTATTCTTTGCTATATCCACTTACCCCGGTTCACCTCTTCTTGCGAGTCTTAAATAAACATCTATAGCCTAATACAGTAACACATCAACCAGGTCATTCACCTGAATATCTACGTCACTTTGTTGCCTAACTAAGACATTCCCCCAGGCAGTCGACGACAGCACACCGCTGCTCTGGTTAGGATGAAGTTCAACACCAGCAATTCCATTATTATTAACCAAACGACAACGTAAATATACTTCTCTTGTTTCACTTGCTTTGCTAAACATTGCTCTTGATTGAGTAACCAAATGTACTACTGATGAGCAGCCCTGGGATGCAAGTAAAAACGGTCTAACGAGCACCATAAAGGTTACAAATACTGACGCAGGGTTACCCGGCAGGCCTATAAAGGGACATTGATTGACAGACCCAAAAGCAATTGGCTTTCCCGGTTTGATCGCAACTCGCCAAAAATCAACACTACCAATGTCAGCAACTGCTTGCTTGACGTAGTCTTCCTCACCCACGGACACACCGCCCGCACTAATAATAATATCGGCATGTTCAGATGCACCTAGAAAAGCGTTTTTAGTAGCATCGAGATCATCATTAATCACACCCAAGTCAATAGCCTGCATACCAATGCTTTTGATCAAGCCGATCAGTAGCGCACGGTTTGAGTTATAGATTTGACCAGATTGGAGCGCAGTGCCCGGCTCCACAAGTTCATCGCCGGTAGAAAATATAGCCACTCGCAATGGCTTATAAACAGTCACATCGACAATTCCTTGTGAAGCAAGTAATCCCATCTGAGCCGGGCCTATAGGACTTCCAGCGGACAGCAACAAAGAACCAGCCTGGGTATCTTGGCCCTGTTTTCTAATATGGCAACTGGGTGTTAAGTCAGAAGCTAAAAACAGGATGCCATTCTTCTCGAAACATATTTCTTGAGGAGCCACACTATCAGCGCCTAGGGGAATTTCAGCGCCGGTAAATACCCTCGCGGCACTTCCTATCAGCAAGGGTTCAGGCGGTGTACCTGCGGGCACTTTTTGACTGACGGGTAACTTAAAACCAGCATTGATGGCCTGTTTAAAATTAAAGGCATAGCCATCCATGGCACTATTGTCAGCCGGAGGAACATTCACATAAGCGTTAATATCCTCAGCTAAAATACAACCAAGAGCCTTCACTACTGGCATGGACTCTACCGTTGATCTAACTTCGGCGACAGCAAGAAGCTGTGTGATCGCCTCATTGACAGTAAGCATCATTTGGCTGTTTTACCTACATGCTGGACAAAATTACAGGGCTCAAAAGTACTATCAAGTTGCTCAGAGATAATATGATTCCAACCAGTTTTGCAGGCACCTGTAGATCCAGGAAGACAAAATATTGCAGTGTTGTTAGCCAACCCAGCTAAGCATCGAGATTGAATTGTAGACGTGCCAATTTCATCGTAAGACAGTTGTCTAAATAGCTCTCCAAAGCCCTCTATGTGTTTATCAAATATGGGCGCTAGCGCTTCTGGCGTACTGTCGCGACCAGTAAAGCCTGTACCTCCGGTGGTTACAATTACCTGAACCTGCTCATCGGCTATCCATTGACTGATCACTGAGCGCATTTGATATATGTCATCAATAACAATTTTTCGATCGACCAACTCATGTCCAGTAGATTCGATAGCACCTTGCAGCCAACCTCCAGAGGTATCTGTGGCAAAGGTTCGGGTGTCTGAAACAGTCAATATAGCGATTCGCACAGAATGCCGCGCCGTATTAATTAATGTCATCATATGCTCCTAAATGTATTTGGCCCACAAACAGGGCAATTGCTATCAGCAACGCCTTTTGTTGCGAGCCATTGACCACGTTTACCATCATAGCGATGAATATCACCATGCTGCTGAAAGAAGCCTAATAAAATTCGTATAGCGGTTGCTGCCTGCATACTACCCATCACACCTAAAATAGGTCCTAAAACACCGGAATTACTACAATTTTTCACCGGATCATTAGTATCTTGATCCACAATACAGCTAAAACATAGCTGTTTGTGCTGACGGTAGTCAAAAGCTACTAACTGTCCTTCCCAACCAATTGCAGCAGCACTCACTAGAGGAATACCCAACGTATGGCAATGTTGATTAATAAACTGCCGAGCCTTAATATTATCGGTACAGTCGATCACCAAAGAATAATTCCCCCTCAAAATAGTACTGTTTACATTGATGGCATAGACATTTATCTCTACCCCTGAATTGAGTGCCTCTAACTGACGCTTGGCGCAGATAACCTTTAGCTCGCCACAATCCTTTTCCCTGAAGAGAACTTGCCGCTGCAGATTAGTTTTATCAACATGATCAGCATCACATAAATCAACCGAACCAACACCAGCGGCCACTAAATAGGTTGCTACGGGACATCCAAGACCGCCAAGGCCAACAATTAAAACACGTGCACTTTTCAGTCGCTGTTGCCCCTCCTCACCTATATCATCCATTAATAGATGTCGGCTGTAACGCATAAATTCATCATCACTTAGAGACATAGAAAACCTTCAGCTAGTTGCATGTCATCAGGTGTGTTGATATTTAAAAATGGATTGACCGCCGATTCTACCCAATCGACATAAACAGTATCAAGCTCGGTCATCAATGGTTTAAAACCGCCATCCCCTCTTCCAAGTAAGGCTTTTGTAATTACGTCTGTTTGACGTCTATGCCAGAGAGAGAAGGTTGGCTGAGGGATCCCCTCATAGCGCGCACAGGCAATGTCAGCATCCCCCATTGCAGCTAGAAGGCTAGTAGCTAAATCAATAGGTACAAACGGACTGTCACAGGGCACCACCAGTATATACTCAGATTCTAACGCTGAGGGGTCCACAAGAGCACTGTAGAGTCCTGCCAAAGGCCCAGAAAATGGGTCTGTTCTATCCTCAATAACCGGGTATTGAGAATTCACTAAAAATCTTGGGTCACCATTAATAAGCAAACGATCTGCTTGCGGCGCTATCCGATTAGAAATTCTTGATAACAATGTTTCACCACCAAACATTAGCATAGCTTTCGCCGAAACGCCCATTCGATTTGATCTACCGCCGGCCAGGATTACTGCGGTAACATTATTCATCTGAATCTTCTGTCCATTTAGCGGCAGCCTCAGTGTCAGACTGCTTGGGTTGGATCCATTGTTGTTGACCATTTAGATCAACCTGTTTCCAAAACGTGGCTTTGGTCTTAAGGTAGTCCATAACAAACTCTGCAATTTTGAACGCATTTTCTCGGTGCTCACTGGTTACTCCAACAAAAACGATTTGCTCATTAGGTCGCAGACATCCGACACGATGAATTACCGTAACACCAAAAGCCGGCCAGCGCTGCACCGCCTCATCGACGATCTCAGCAATTAACCTCTCTGTCATTCCAGGATAATGTTGCAGCGTTAACCTGTGTAAATTCCGCCCAGAGGTAGGGTCATCTTGCAATCTCTCAAAGTCACGCACAAGCCCAGTAAAAGTAACAACCGCACCGATTTTTGAGGTTTGAGATCTCAGCTCAGTGTATTCGGCAGCAAGATCAAAATCCTCATGCTGAACATGAATATTAATACTCATAGACTACTAACCGCCTGTTACCGGCGGTAAAAATGCTATTTCATCACCATCACATAAAGGATGATCCCATTTCACAATTATTTTGTTCACAGAGACCAAAACTTGCGGCTCTCGAAGCGCCGCAACCAACTTCGAATGCGCCACCTCGAGTTGATGAACAAGCTGTTCAGGTGTGCGTAGCTGACCATCGTAGGTAATTGAATGATTGACATCCTGTGCAAGATCACCAAGACGGCCGAAAAACAAAAGATTAATCATACTCATCTACCCCAGCATCTTCAGCCTGCCAATGACCAGATTTACCACCGGTTTTTCCCAGCAAGCGTGTTTGTTCAATAACAAGGCCCTTATCAAGACCTTTACACATATCATACACCGTTAATGCCGCCACGGACGCTGCTGTCAAAGCCTCCATCTCTACGCCGGTCTTACCTGTTGTTTTACATAAAGCCCGAATCACTAATCGAGTACCTTGTAATTGCAAATCAATAGTGACCTTCGTAAGCGGCAATGGATGACACAAGGGAATCAAATCACTACACTTTTTAGCGGCCTGAATGCCAGCTATACGGACCGTTGCAAATAAATCGCCCTTCGGTAAATTATCATTATTAATGGCATCTACGACGTTGTCAGACAGTACCACCTGGGACTGAGCGATAGCAGTTCTCTGAGAATCGACCTTGGCGGAAATATCAACCATATGCGCCTCGCCTTGGTCATTCAGATGGGTCATTTTTGTCATAGTTAATACTCATAAAAGATATTAGACTGGCACCGCATTAACATCATTAGCTTATTAAGGTTAGAATATCAGACTTAAAAACGGAAGGTATAATTTAGCTTGAGCGTGGCATCCCCATTGAGCCTCTCAAAACCGTTCCCTTCGAGTTCATTATAATTTTGATTGTACACTAGATAGACATTTTGCCCGGCGCTAGTTGTCCAATGCAGACGAGCATTCATACCTAAATCACCAGATATGTTGTCATACTGCAGCACGTTAACCAAAGATAGGTCTGGGGTTAATGACCACTCTATCTTGGCATCCACCTGACGAAGAACAAAATCGCCCTCTGGCATTTCTACATCCCAATAATTGTATTCTGCTGAAAAGCTAATTTTTCGTGTCGGGCGCCAGCCAAACTCAGCCGATGCTGATACACGATCACCAGTATAAAACTCACCCTGGTAATAGCTGATCTTAGTGTTAAATAGCCGAGATTTTGATGAACGAAAAAACGCCCCGTAGCGCTGCCATTGATGTTCTTGTAGAGGCAGGCTAATATTTAAATTGTCAAATGGCTGTTCATTATCACTGTAAATACCTTCACCAAAACGTACCAAGGCAATATTAAATCTGTCGCCGGCGTGTGTTTCAATATCAACTAGACGATAAAACTCTGTGGATGACTGAAGCTGCCCAGTGCTCAAATATGACCATTTTGCAACATCAGCACCTGTATATATTTTTCTTATCCACGGATGATCTTCCAACTGATGAATATAACCTGCAACGCCCCTATGTAGCTCAACACCTCTACGGCTAATAAATCCCAACGCAGGATTAAAGTTTTTTTGAACTTGCTGATACTGAAGCAAACCTCTCCAGGCTCTGGGGTTGGGCATTTCAAGCATCGCGCCGAAGGCTCGTTGCTTATTTAGGGTGCCCTCGGTAGAACTCTGTTGGTACCAAAAGTTGCCATTAAAAAGTTTATTCCTTCCAAAAGTTGAATTTCGGTACCGAAAATCGATGCCTGATAAGCTATTGGATAAATCAGACCGAGGATCTCCCTCGGTAATCATAAAGCCAATACTAGATTCTGCCAGCACATCTACTGACGCTCGAGCTATCATCAATGTGTCTTGCTCCACATCATCATATCGCTGCTGTTGGACAATTAAAGCGCCTACATTAGCATCACCCAACTTACCGCTTACCTTGGCACCACCAACAATATCAACTGGTACCCCTGCAGCACTCAAGCCAATTTTCCGTGAAAAAAACGGCCGGGCATTCTGACCCTGAGAACCTCCAAAACGACTATATGAAAAATTTGAACCGATACCACCAAAATCAAAAATATCAAAATCCCTAAGAAAAAAGGACCTTTTTTCTGGGAAAAATAATCCAAACTGGGTCAAATCAACTTGACGATCATCAACCTCAGTTGCAGAAAAATCCGTATTAAAGGTTAAGGCGCCATTTAAAGACGGTGTTATTTTATAGAATACATCCATTGCGGGTTCATAGCTAAAGGAAGTACTCGATGGATCAATGGTATGTGATTGCTTCAGACTTAAGCTTGGCACCACATCTAATCCAACGCCTTGATTGACCTTTCTTATACCTCTAATCTCACCAGAAATACTCGCATCATCAGACTGATTTTTGGATACCCAGCCAATAAGCTCATTTTTGCGCGCAATATAACGATAGGCATTAAAACCCCATTGCTGATTTTCAGTATCAAACGAGACACTCTTAAATGGGATTGCTATCTCAGCTGACCATCCGTAGTCTGTTCGCAAGGCTTTGCCGTCCCATATGGCCGTCCAGTCGCTGGAAAGTGTAGTGACGTTTAAAAAAATTCCCTCGTTACGCACCTGATTCAGATTAACCGCAAACCGATAGCCTGCACGTTTTGAATTATAAGGGTCAATTAATACTCGAAAGGAGTCATCGGCTTGGATGTTAGCCCCTTGTCGAGAAACCTGAGCGGTAATTTTATCCGGATTCGCATCATAAAACTTACCGGCAACGTACAGATAGTTCTCATCAAACTTTACATAAAATTCGGTTTTTTCAGAGGGCGGAGAAAACTCATCAGGTTTAATCTGATACACAGTATTTAACGGCTTCGCATCTAACCACTCATTTAATTCAAGATGTCCATCGATAATTGGGATGGGTGCACAAGTAGAAACCTCACATGGAGTTAATTCAATAAATTTTTCAGTCCCAGCGGCATAAACATTAGCCACAGTGCAGATCGACATAATTAACATTAGTATAGATTTTGGCATAGTGCATCAGGACTCAAGAGAAGCATTAAAAATAAATATCACAGATACCTTTCAACACAGACATTTACGTTTAATAGTTTAAAATCAAATAAAAAAAAGAACAACAAGTGTCGTGATACGTCGCCAAGTATTATTGCTCGCTATTTAAAACCCCATCTCAAACAAACAGGTTATACTTCATTTCAAGTAAACTACGTGTCAGCAAGTAGTAACCGATTAGATTTTTAGGTCATAAAAACAAAGGCTTACAAATATGTCACATCTGATTAGGGTTTTAACTCTGTTATTGTTAGTTAGTCTGAATGCTGACAGCGCAGTTCTACCCACTGCAAATACTAAAATCAATATCGCTGACGATCAGCCTCCACCCAATTTTATTATTATTTATACTGATGACATGGGTTATGCGGATGCAGGGCCATTTTCCCAAACTACAATAGATACTCCTTGGATTGATTCCCTCGCTGAAAACGGTCAGGTTTGGAGCGACTTCTATGCGACCGCATCAGTTTGCACCCCAAGCAGAGGAGCACTGCTAACCGGAAATCTTCCCGCACGAACTGGACTCTATGGCGACAATATTGCGGTCTTCTTTCCTGGCAGTAAGGCTGGCTTACCAGCCGCAGAAACAACGATCGCGGAGATGTTTAAACAATACCACTACACAACTGGTTTGTTTGGCAAGTGGCATCTTGGTGATTCCAAGGCGTATTATCCTACGCGGCACGGTTTTGATGAATGGTTAGGGATTCCCTACTCAAATGATATGGACTGGGAGGTTGAGGGCATAACGTCATCGAATATTTTTGACCCGCCGCACGAGGCTACTGCAAAATATCAGATAGTTGCTGGTCAAATATGGAAGGATATATTTGACCCTAATATTACTGACTGGCAGGTTCCTCTAATTCACAGTCTAAAGAATAAAAGCGGCGCTTTTGTCGATCAAATACTCGAAAAACCTGCCAACCAGCCTCTAATTACAAAGCGCTATACAGACGAATCGGTACGATTTATAACCGCAGCTGTTGCTAAACAGCAACCGTTTTTCATTATGCTGTCGCATAGTATGCCTCATGTGCCCCTATTTAGGTCGTCAGCATTTGTGAACAAAAGCCAGCAAGGAATCTATGGGGATGTCATCGAAGAAATAGACTGGAGTGTCGGGAAAATACTAACCACACTGAAGACGCTTAATATACAGCATCAAACCTATGTTGTGTTTACTAGCGATAATGGTCCCTGGTTGATCTATGGTGACCATGCGGGAACCGCTAAACCGTTAAAAAACGGTAAAGGCACGACATTTGAAGGGGGAATGCGGGTTATGACACTTTTTAATGGACCAAATATTAAACCTGGCATTGTCGAAGATTTGGGTATGCAAACTGATTTTTTCTCCACTTTTGCAGCACTTGCAGGATTTGATAAGCCGTCGACTGCACAAGATAGCGTTGATCTTAGTGAAACCTTACTGCAGGAAAAACCGAGCAAGAGAACCTTTGTCCCCTTTTACAAAGGCTCTGAACTGCGCGCTTTTCGTCTAAAAAATCATAAACTTCATTTTATAACTGCAGGTGCTTACGGCCAGTTGCCCCCTAGGGAGGTGCATACAACACCTCTACTGATTAATCTAGCCAATGATCCTGGTGAATCTGTAAATATCGCCTCTGAATACCCTGATATAGTCAAAAAAATAGCTACTTTTGCTGATAAATTTAAGCAATCTGTTCCTTTAAAAGCGTCCATTATCGATCGGCAGTTTATCCCCTGAGACAAGCAAAAACCTTACTCAAATATTACTCTATCCTTATTGAAACATTACTACACTGTTAAATAAAATGTCACTAAACCCTCATCAGCTGAGATATTAAACAGTTAAATTAGGTTAGATTACCCAAGCCATGATTTGACAAGTGAGAATACCAAACCTAGGTATTTGTAGCCCAAGAGAACCCTAGAGAAAAACCAAATCGCTCAACTTTTTACACAATTTGGCGCACATCGTTTTCATCATTATCTTGTTTGAGGGGCTCTAAGATGTGCCACCGCTTTCGCCGAAATAGGCGCAAGCATTAGCTCATCAGCCTCCGCACAAAGCGTGGTTATCATCGGAGGCGACCAAAATTTCTCTAGATGTGAGGCTACAAGTATAGCCACCTCACCCTCTGACCCATTTGATGCCATATTGAGAGATATCTGGTTGATCATCTTAACCAACCGATCTAGTTTTGAAGTGTTCATAGGGTCTCACTCACAAATCGTTTTTTATTGCAGTAGATGACATGCCTATTAGGTCGAGAAAATCCTACTAAAGTTACACCACATTGCTTAGCGAGCGTCACAGCCAAAGACGTTGGCCCAGACACCGCCGCTAACAGACCTATATTAACGCTTGCCACCTTAGCAACCATTTCATAACTTGCTCGACTGGTCACTAAAACAAACCCTTCCTTGCCCAGTGCATTGCGCGAAATTAGGCCAATCAATTTATCCAGCGCATTATGTCTACCAACATCCTCACGCAAAGCCATTATTTCGCCCTGCGTATCACACCAGGCCGCACCATGAACTGCACCTGTCTGCCGCTGTAATTCTTGGTGCCTACTAAGCTCACTAATTGCACGTTGCAACGCAGAATGTGGCACACGCAAGTCACTTGTCACAGGCGATGGCAACGTAATAGCTTGGGACAAAGACTCTGCACCACAGAGACCACAACCAGTTCTACCGACTAAATTACGACGACGTTGCTTAAGCCCAGCAAAAGCCTCAGCAGCAAGGGTCACCTGGAGTTCAACGCCTAAATCAGTGTGCAATTCTTCAACATCAAGAATTTGACTGGACGTTTTAACGATCCCTTCAGTCAGACTAAAGCCAAAGGCGAAATCTTCTAAGTAAGAAGGTGATGCCATCATCACCACATGAGAGATGCCATTGTAAACTAATGCCACTGGGGTCTCTGTTGCCACGATATCATCAGCTAATGACACCTGCCCATCCATCCATATATGTCGCTCAACCCGATGAGCAGGACCTGTCAGGTTTGCCATTACTGTTGTGCTTTCGCTAATAGTTGCTGTTGGCGAGTATTGAACGTTTTTTGTCTTGCCTGCCAACTTGAAGGCCCATTTACTTTACTTATTTGCACCGCAGTGACCTTATATTCGGGACAGTTAGTAGCCCAATCAGTATTATCAGTAGTTATAACATTAGCGCCGGATACAGGATGATGAAAGGTAGTGTAGACTACGCCCGGTTTAACCCGACTAGTTACATCAGCATGCAATACTGTCTCGCCAACCCGGCTTTGAATGCCCACCCAATCGCCATGGTTGATACCACGCTCCTCTGCATCATGGGGATGAATTTCAAGAGTATCCTCTGCATGCCATTGGCTATTATTGGTCCTGCGCGTCTGAGCACCAACATTGTACTGAGAGAGAATTCGGCCTGTAGTGAGTAACAATGGAAACTTACGATTAGCCCTCTCTTCAGTCGGGATGTATTCAGTGATAGCAAATGAACCCTTACCTTTGACGAACTCATTTACATGCATAACTGGGGTTCCCGCTGGCGTATGATCATTACAGGGCCATTGGATACTACCTAGCTCATCAAGCTTTTTATAGGAAACGCCCTTAAAAGTTGGAGTCAAGCGCGCAATTTCATCCATAATCTCCGAGGGGTGGTTGTAACTCATATCGCAACCTAGGGCGTTTGCCAGCGCAATAGTCCCCTCCCAGTCAGCTTTACCGCTCAGTGGGGGCATAGTTTTTCTAACGCGAGAAATACGCCGCTCAGCGTTAGTAAAGGTGCCATCTTTCTCTAAAAACGAGGCCCCGGGCAAAAACACGTGAGCAAATTTTGCTGTTTCATTAAGAAAAATATCTTGAACAACAATACACTCCATTGCCGTCAATGCCGCTTCCACATGTTGTGTGTTGGGGTCAGACTGAGCAATGTCCTCTCCTTGACAGTACAGACCCTTAAACTCGCCATCAATTGCCGCATCAAACATATTAGGGATCCGCAGACCGGGCTCTGGATCAAGCGTGACGTTCCACTCTCTTTCAAAAAGATGTCGTGTAGGCGTATGCGAAATATGCCTGTACCCTGGCAATTCATGGGGAAAGGAACCCATATCACAAGATCCTTGAACATTATTTTGACCACGCAATGGATTTACTCCAACACCCTCACGACCAATATTGCCTGTCAACATTGCCAAATTCGCTATACCCATGACCGCAGTAGACCCTTGGCTATGTTCAGTAACACCCAAACCATAGAAGATAGCGCCATTATTACCACTAGCATAAAGTCGTGCTGCCGCACGTAAATCCGCTGATGGAACGCCACTGTAATGTTCAGTGTTTTCTGGCGAATGACGATCATCACTTATAAAGGCTACCCATTTATCAAATTCTAGGGTGTCACAACGTTCAGCTATATATTTCTTAGCCTGCAAACCCTCGCTAACGATTACGTGCGCAAGCGAATTTAAAACAGTCACATTAGTCCCAGGGCGCACGGGAAGGTGGTAATCAGCACTGATGTGCGGTGAATTAACTAACTCAATCTGACGTGGGTCAATAACGATTAATTTCGCTCCCTCGCGCAATCGACGCTTAAGTCGTGACCCGAACACCGGATGTGCCTCAGTGGGGTTGGCACCCATCACAATAATCACATCAGCTTTGGCCACAGACGCAAACGTCTGAGTACCAGCAGACTCTCCCAAGGTGGTTTTCAAACCAAAACCAGTAGGGGAATGACAAACACGTGCGCAGGTATCAACGTTATTATTACCAAAGCCTGTGCGAACCATTTTCTGTACTAAATAGACCTCTTCATTGGTGCATCGCGATGAAGAAATAGCACCAATACTGGTACGACCATATTTTTCTTGGATATTTTTGAACCGTTCGGCAGTGTAGGTAACAGCCTCTTCCCAGGATACCTCCCGCCAGGGGTCTTGAATACTCTCTCGAATCATAGGCTTGGTAATTCTGTCCTTGTGGGTTGTATAACCAAAGGCAAATCTGCCTTTCACACAAGCGTGCCCCTCATTAGCCTTACCGTCTTTGTAAGGGGTCATTCGGACCACCTCATTACCCTTCATTTCGGCTTTAAAAGAACAGCCAACACCACAGTAGGCACATGTAGTGACAACAGAATGCTCTGGCTTGCCAGCATCAATAATCGTTTTTTCAGTCAAAGTTGCTGTTGGGCAAGCAGCCACACAGGCACCGCATGACACACAGTCAGATGCCATAAAATCATCGGCCAAACCGACACTAACCTTTGAGTCAAAACCTCTGCCATCTATTGTCAAAGCAAAGGTCCCTTGGGTTTCCTCACATGCTCTTACACACCGAGAGCAGACAATACATTTAGACGCATCAAAGGTAAAATAGGGATTAGACTCGTCTTTGTCCGCATCCAAATGGTTCTCTCCGTCAAAACCATAGCGTACAGACCGAAGACCAACTTCACCCGCCGTATCTTGCAATTCACAGTCGCCATTTGTTGGGCATGTCAGGCAGTCTAGAGGGTGATCGGATATGTATAATTCCATAACATTGCGGCGCAACGTAGCAATCTCAGAGGACTGAGTTGTAACCTCCATACCTTCTTCGACCATTGTCGTACAGGAAGCGGGGAAGCCGCGTCGACCCTCAATTTCAACCAAACATATTCGGCAAGAACCAAAAGGTTTTAAGGAATCTGTAGCACATAATTTTGGAATTTTAACACCACTATGCACCGCGGCACGCATTACTGATGAGCCCTCTGGGACGCTCACTTCAACCCCATCAACGGTCAGTGTTATCAGAGTTTCACTGATCGTTTGCGGTGTGCCAAAATCCGCTTGAGGCTCGTAAAATTCCAACATATCAATGATCTCCTCGACTACTAAAGCCGAAGTCTTCTTCAAAATAAGTAAGCGCACTACGCACAGGAAAGGGAGTCATACCACCCATAGCGCACAATGAACCCAGTTCCATGGTATCGCACAGTTCATGCAACAAAATAAGATTATTATCTCTGTCCTGATTGCTAACAATACGATCTATGACCTCTACACCGCGAGTCGATCCAATTCGACATGGTGTGCATTTACCGCAGGACTCAACAACACAAAATTCCATAGCAAACCGAGCCTGAGCAGCCATATCAGCTGTGTCATCAAACACCACTATACCGCCATGACCAATCAT
>DNBN01000142.1:19675-20028 GCA_003491845.1 Porticoccaceae bacterium
ACTATACCGCCATGACCAATCATAGCCTTGATCGCTGCAAATGCTTCGTAGTCAAGCGGCGTGTCCCACTGAGACTCTGGAAGAAAAGCACCGAGCGGCCCGCCCATTTGGATCGCCTTAATCGGCCTACCACTGAAAGTCCCAGCACCAAAGTCATCTACTATTTGGCGCAGCGTTACACCAAAGGCAAGCTCTATTAAACCGCCTCTTTTTATATTTCCCGCAAGCTGGACGGCCAAAGTGCCCCTAGATCGGCCCATACCGAAATCCTTATAATTGGTAGCTCCTTCTCCAAGAATACTGGCCACCGCACCGAGGGTTAGAACATTATTAACCACGGTAGGCATGCCAA
Organism: Porticoccaceae bacterium; assembly: GCA_003491845.1. Lineage (GTDB taxonomy): Bacteria > Pseudomonadota > Gammaproteobacteria > Pseudomonadales > Porticoccaceae > HTCC2207. Next base: position 20,028 of record DNBN01000142.1, read on the forward strand.
A
>DNBN01000142.1:20363-20632 GCA_003491845.1 Porticoccaceae bacterium
TCACCACAGATATAAGCACCAGCGCCCAATCTGACTTCGAGGAAAAAATCAGACCCTGAATCACCTATATTTTTGCCTAGAAATCCGGCCTTCGTCGCGCTGTCTATGGCCTGATTCATTATATTATGGGCAACTGGGTACTCTGATCGTAAATAAATGTACCCCTGGTTAGCACCCACCGCCAACCCAGCAATAACCATACCCTCTATAAGTTGATACGGATCAGACTCCATAAGTAACCGATCAGCAAAGGTTCCCGAGTCACCTTC
>DNBN01000210.1:0-2919 GCA_003491845.1 Porticoccaceae bacterium
TAAGACCAAAATAAGACCAAAATCATCGGCCAAAGTACGTCTAAATCGCTCATTTTTGAGCCTGTCCCACAGCAATCACTAAATAATTAGCCAATAACGTAGCAGCGAACTGAGAGGCATCTTTCTGCTAATTGACTGTGCATCTAAAAGATATCAGAAATAAAATACAACATCGGAAATGGCCAGTCCATCTAACACTAGGTCAGGAACAAGCTGCATGGGCAAATTTATTAAAGACTCCAATGCTGACGCAGACCCACCGGTTAAAACTACCAGTCCATCATAACTGTTAGCAAGTTGATTAATGGCGGTAATTACACTAAATATAACGCCATTATTTACGGCGTCAGTCGTAGATTTACCCAATCCAGCGTCCGAAGTGTTCCTATACTCAGCCTTAACTTTTTGCGTGCCATGCCACAAGGAAGCGCGCGCAAGATCTAGTCCCGGCAATATGTAGCCCCCTAAATGCAGACCATCTGCTGACACTACATCAATAGTTATAGCACTGCCCGCATCAACCACTACTACTGGCTGATGATATCGCGAATAAGCAGCCACCATAGCTAACCACCTATCGATACCTAAGGTACTCGGCGCTAAATAACCACACGTAACGCCGCCCGCCGAGCGTGAAACCGCCGCTTGCTGAAGATTTGCACCAAACTCTGACTTAAATTGGTCTTGCAGTATTGTAGGAACTTCATTGGACGACACACTGGATAAACGCACCTGACATATCTGTTCTTGGCAATCAAAATTTAGTCGCTGTTGTTTTAAAATAGATTCAACAGTTTGAGCACCACTGATTTTCTCACCCGAGCTTGAAACAATACGCCATTTTGCATAACTGTTCCCAACATCAATATCTACAATCATACTTGCCTCCGTAAACTTAACTCTCCTCCAATAAAGCGTTTTTCAGCTCCATTCTCAAGCTTCATGCGCAGAGCACCGTGCTCATCTACGCCAAGCACTGTACCGCTGATAGATTCACGGGAATTGGATATAGTGGCGGGCATGTTATACATGAGATCAGCGGCGATCCATTCATCTTGGTAAGCGGAAAAGCCCAACCTATGGAATGTCTCTAGAATATCAAAAATATTATCAATTAAACATGCAGCCAAATGGTTGCGAGATACAGGTGTGACCGTCTCTTTTACAATATCAGTCCAGGCTTGATCGATCGCTTCGCCAGCGGAGAAAGGCATATCATGATTGATACCAACGCCGATAACAACCGAACAATCCCCACTAGGATCACCCACCAACTCTAATAAGATACCACCAAGTTTCTTTGATCCCACATAAATATCATTTGGCCATTTTAATTTAACGCCGGACATACCAATCTTGGTTAAACTGCGACACACAGCCACCCCAATAGCAAGACTTAAACCTTGCAGTACATCCTCACTCTGCGTGAAATTCCACACAATAGACATATATATGTTGGCACCGAAGGGACTTAACCATCGATTTCCACGACGTCCAACCCCAGCAGTTTGCTGCTCTGCCAACACCACCAATCCAGAGACGTTGCCCGCCTTAACCTGATCCCGCGCATAGCGGTTAGTAGAGTCAACGGTGTTCAGTAAAACTAATTTATATATTTTAGCTGCTCGAGCATTAATTAGACCTGAGCCAATTTTACCCTTGTTAAGTAACCCAAAATGCGGTGGTAGGCAATAGTGACTGTCTCGAGAAATAATAAGCGGTACGCCTAGCTGTTTTAATTCCATCAAAGCTTGATGGACTAGCCCACTATTATTATCAAGCATCCTCGAGAGATCTCTAACAGACAAACTATCTCTTTTCGCATAACACTCTAGAGACCTTAATATGCCAAGCGCTAAGGTTGAGACTATCATGATTAATTGGCCGCCAATATCAAATATGATCCAGCATTGCGCCACACAAACCAAATACCTAATAAAAACAAAAAACCACCAAAGACTTGTTTCAGTTGCTGTTCATTGGCCCTATGAGCCAGCTTTGCCCCTAATCTGGCAAATGGCATACTGGTAATAATAATACCAATCCACGCTGGTATGAAAATATAGCCAATAACCATGTCAGGCATAGCAGAGCTACCAAGGTCTCTTGAGCCATTAATAACTGACGCAGTCAGAGCTATGAAAAACCCACCTACAGCCGCAACACCAATAGCTCGATGTATCTGAACTCCAAAATAGGTTAACAATGGCGTGGTAAACATACCACCACCAACGCCGAAAAGTGCTGACATACCACCAACTGCTACTCCTAGTGTAGCCAACCATCCTTTGTATGGTAGCGTAGCAGCCCCAGTGACAGAACGATAAATCACCATCTGCAAGCCAATAATCGTCAAAAACGCGCCCAACAAAAACTGCAATAGCATACCTTCAATCGCTATAAAAAAAGACGTTCCTAGCAAGGTGCCTACGATAATTCCGGGGACAAAAAACTTGATCAAACCAAGATCGATAGCCCCTTTTTGATAATGGGTAAAAATTGAACTGACCGAACTCACAGCAATGCAAGCTAAGGACGTTGCGATCGCTAGATGCGTCGCTACACTACTAGAAATGTCTTGAGCGGCAAATGATAAGAGTAATATGGGTACAATGACAGTACCACCACCGACCCCAAATAAACCGCTGACAAGTCCCGCAATAGACCCTAGGGCCAAGTAAATAAAATACTCCATATGTTTTTCCAAAATGAGTACGCTGTATTAGCACCTTAAACTACATAGGCTTGTTGAATTGGAGTATAGCGAGTATCGAGCACGCTTAATACGTGTAAGCACAATTGCAAATATACCCCCGAAACCTCACCAACAAAAAAAACCCCAGCCGATATACGACTGGAGTTTTTGTTTAGAAGCCTGGCGATGACCTACTCTCACATGGGGAATCCCCACACTACCAT
>DNBN01000210.1:3225-3386 GCA_003491845.1 Porticoccaceae bacterium
AGGTGGTTCTAGTTCTCTATGGTCACCAGGCAAACTGGCATGACACTTAGTTTTCACTAAAATATCAAATTAGGTCGGTAATTATTGAATACAATTTTTTCTAAGCTAGCACGTACTTCAGACAATCTGTCCGTCTTACTTGCGTTATATGGTCAAGCCTC
>DNBN01000173.1:0-2982 GCA_003491845.1 Porticoccaceae bacterium
CATTAAGGCCTTTTAATTTCGCATACATCGGCAAGGGTATGGCAGCAGGTTTTTTTGTTCGTGCGTCTAAACAGGCAACTTTTACATCCGCTTCTGCAAGACAGATATCTTCTCGAAAAATCATTTGAGTCATCAAAAAACTTGCTCGCTTCACCTTGTCAAGCCTTGCTAAAACACGTATCTCATCATCCAACAATGCAGGATGAATATATTTAATGCTCAGGTGATGGACTACCAACTGGAAACCGTCAAAGAGCGCAGGCTTAGAGTAACCCAAACTACGCATTAATTCGGTGCGAGCGCGCTCCATGTATTTGAGATAATTTGCATGATAAACAATTCCTCCGGCATCGGTATCTTCTACATAGACACGCATAGATGAATATAATTCAGTCATGAATCACATCGGCGTCAAGGTCAGCACTCCGAGGGCTTTTTAAACCAAAATGTTCATAGGCCATCCGAGTAGCAATTCGTCCTCGGGAGGTCCTCATGAGATATCCCTGCTGAATCAAATAAGGTTCTATAACATCTTCAATCGTACCGCGTTCCTCACTTAGCGCTGCAGCAAGACTATCTACACCAACAGGACCACCTTCAAATTTTTCCATCAGTGTGAGTAGTAATCTTCGATCAAGATGATCAAAACCACTCTCATCAACACTGAGCATGTTCAAGGCGGCATTGGCAGTATCTTTACTGATAAACCCGTCACTCTTCACTTCAGCATAATCACGTACCCTGCGGAGCAGTCTATTTGCTATGCGAGGAGTACCCCGTGCACGGCAGGCAATTTCGGCAGCTCCCTGATCGTCCATTTTAACATCGAGAATAGCACTAGCACGCTTAACGATACTCGCAAGGTCTTCCACTGAATAAAACTCTAATCGTTGAACAATTCCAAATCGATCTCTTAAGGGCGACGTCAATAGCCCCGCGCGGGTTGTTGCTCCCACCAGGGTAAAAGGGGGTAAATCTAATTTTATTGAGCGCGCAGCTGGGCCCTCGCCGATTACAATATCTAGCTGATAGTCTTCGAGAGCCGGATAGAGTATTTCTTCAACAACAGGACTAAGTCGATGAATTTCGTCAATAAATAACACATCACCAGATTCAAGATTAGTTAGTAGCGCCGCTAAATCACCAGCCTTTTCTAATACTGGTCCGGAGGTTGTTTTTAGATCAACGTTCATTTCGTTAGCGATAATATGGGCAAGTGTTGTCTTACCAAGCCCCGGAGGACCAAAGACCAGAGTATGGTCCAATGGCTCTGATCTACGCCGAGCCGCTTCTATGAAAATCTCAAGTTGCTCCTTCACCATTGGCTGACCGACATACTCACCAAGAGAAACCGGCCGCAAAGCACGATCAAAGCGATCCTCAGAAGGGGCAATATCTGCAGAAATTAATCGGTCAGGCTCTATCATAAAGTGACTTCTCTAGGTTTGTCTCAAGCATACAGTGATGAGCTGAAATTTTCACTACGCAGAGCCGCGAAAAACACTAAATTAGAATCTGATTCATTATTTTACCACCATTGATTTGAGCGCAAGCCTGATCAACTGCTCAGCACTTACAGCCTGCGGATCTTGCACCCGGCTGACCATCTTTGTAGCATCCTGTGGTTTGTAACCCAACGCAATGAGCGCACTCTCCGCCTCGCTTTGTATATCTGGTACCTTTTGAATGAGATTAGACGCCATCGGCTCACTCATATGTTTATCAATTCGATCACGCATTTCAACTACCAACCTCTCTGCAGTCTTTTTGCCTACCCCTGGCAATTTAACCAAAGTAGTGATGTCATTATTGTGAACCGCATTAGAAAAATCAGGTGCTGACATACCAGAGAGTATACCCAGAGCCATTTTTGGACCTACCCCATTTACCTTGATCAAACTTCTAAATAAGCTACGCTCTTCTATGGCAGAAAAACCGAACAACAACTGCGCATCGTCACGAACTACAAAATGTGTGTGCAGTGTGGTGGTAACACCAATCTTGGGCAACTCAAAAAAGGTACTTAAAGACACCAAGACTTCGTAACCTATACCTCCAACATCAACAAGCACATCTGGTGCTATCTTTGATACAACCTTCCCAGTAATCTGTCCAATCATCTATTTTTCTCTTTTAATTAACTACCTTTTATTTGTGTCTACCGCGAGCATAACCTGTGCTAAGGTTTCCAAGTGCGGCTTTAGATTGTAAACTGTGAGCATGGCAAATGGCGACTGCAAGGGCGTCAGCGGCGTCCTCTGAAGGCGATGCTGGCAGTTTCAATATCTGTGTAATCATCATTTGCACCTGCCCCTTTTCCGCGCCGCCAGTTCCTACAACCGCTTGCTTTACGCTTCTGGCAGAGTACTCTCCAACCTCTAAACCAGCATTTACCCCAGCAACAATAGCAGCTCCTCTTGCCTGACCCAACTTAAGAGCAGCACGCGGATCTTTCGCAAAAAAGACTTCCTCAATGCCCATTTGATGAGGCTTATATTGCTCTACTATCTCCGAAACACCATCAAATATGATTTTTAGACGCTCTGGCAAGGATTTTTCTGGAAGACGAATAATACCGCTAGAAACGTAGGATATTTTACTGCCCAGTACATCAATTAAACCGTAGCCAGTGCGCCTCGACCCCGGGTCTATCCCTAATATTCTGAGCATAGGATTACTCTATAAAAACAATAGTGAAGTGTCACAATTCACTGACTAACAGTCAACAAAAAAAGCCCTCTGAACTGTGCTCAGAGGGCTTTTGAATAACGGATTACACATAATTAGTCTTTAGTCGTTTTAGTAGTACTGGCTTTGGGAGCAACCTTAGCCTTGGGAGCAGCTTTAGCTTTGGGAGCAGCTTTAGCTTTGGGAGCAGCTTTAGCTTTTGGTGCTTTTTCTGCTACTGGAGCCTCTTCAACTGCTGGAGCCTCTTCAACTACTGGAGCCTCTTCAACTACTGGAGCCTCTTCAACTGCTGGA
>DNBN01000173.1:3245-4282 GCA_003491845.1 Porticoccaceae bacterium
GGAGCCTCTTCAACTGCTGGAGCAGCGCCAGTAACAGTCTTAATTAACCCTTCAGCTAACAATATTGCAACTTTTTCATCTGCATTAACCCAAGCCCTGTCAGAGTTCTTGATAGCGTAACGGCCGGACGCCTTTTGATAGATCACATATTCTTTAGTCTTTTTTATCACTTTCATCGAAATTCACTCCTCTTATGATTACTCGTTTGCACGTTTATTATCAGATAGCCCGCGACTCTTAAAGTTACCTGCCAAAGACTACTGACTATTTATCATCCTACCTTTCATCACCCTATCTTAGCAGGGCTTTTACACAGATTATTTTACTACGCTTTTTACTAGGTCATACAATTTTACATTGATTCAATGAGCAACTAAAATTCAAACAAGCACCTTCACTAGCTGCCTATAACTTCCGTGTAACTCACACTTTACCACCAAGCGCTGCTTAGTCATCTTTACTTCTAAGGCGAATATTAAGCTCACGCAACTGAGCAGAATCCACCCGTCCTGGGGCATCAGTGAGCAGACAAGCGGCTGACTGAGTCTTAGGGAAAGCAATGACATCTCTAATTGAATCAGCTCCGACCATCAGCATGATCAAACGATCAAGCCCAAAAGCAACTCCGCCGTGTGGTGGTGCGCCGAATTTAAGTGCATCTAGTAAAAATCCAAATTTTTCCCTTTGCTCTTCAGCACCAATACCCAATATATCAAACACCACTGCTTGCATATCTTGGTCGTGTATTCGTATAGAGCCCCCTCCAAGCTCAACGCCATTTAACACCATATCATAGGCTCGAGATAACGCATTGGCAGGGTCCAATTTTAGCGCATCCACTGAGCAAGATGGTGCTGTAAACGGGTGATGCAGCGGTGTCAAACCACCAGACTCGGTCTCTTCGAACATTGGGAAGTCAATTACCCACATGGGCGCCCAATCGCAGGTATACAAATTTAGATCTTCACCGACCTTACAACGCAGCGCTCCTAGGGCCTCAGAGACAACAGAGGATTTGTCTGCACCAAAGAAAACAA
>DNBN01000173.1:4516-4710 GCA_003491845.1 Porticoccaceae bacterium
TCTGCACCAAAGAAAACAATATCACCGTTTTTTACATCCAAACGCGACATAATTGCCAAAGTTACTTCATCACCTAAAAATTTAATAATCGGTGACTGTAGCCCTTCTATACCATTTTCTAGCGCATTAACTTTTATCCAAGCAAGACCTTTGGCACCATAGATACCCACAAATTTTGTATAATCATCTATCTG
>DNBN01000289.1:0-3099 GCA_003491845.1 Porticoccaceae bacterium
AAATAGCCAGCCTGCGGTTGCTGGCTGGTAGAAAGTTGGTAATACCATGGCCCCCTCAAACCAATGTCCGAGGGGGTAACCTTTTACTTCAATTTGTATTCAAGCTGGTAGCGATTACTGCTCAATCGAATTGTGCAATTCTTCGACGGTATAAAGGTTTCTAGACTCGCAAGTTGCAGTTTCACCCCAAACTTCCATTACCTTGTTTCCTGCACCATCGGTAAAGAAGTTGCCAAATGACGTGCCCATCGAAGGAAAGTTAGCCCACGCTGTCATAAGCACAAATCTTCCGGTCGTCATATCTCCAGTAAATGGCGCAAATATCCACTGAGCTACAGGGTCGTCAGCGGCTTTAGCTACCTCCGCAACCATCGCGCCCACTTTGCGCACATCGTCCATAGATTTGCCTTCGTTTAGAACGCAGTTCCAAGTCTCAACCGGACCGGGTGTTGAATTAGAATGGCCATCAGCCTGAACGGCTAAGCTGACAGAAGTCGCGAGAAATATAGCTAATATTTTTTTCATATATAAATTCCTTTTATTTTTTCTGGGGGCCGAATGCCCAAAATGAACATACTCTACGGTCGTTATATGCACAATATGCTTTTCAAAAACTGTGATCAACGGTCCTACAAGAAGTTATAACGCTGATATCGGCTAACAACAAACAGAGCAAACGCATGTTCTAAAATACAGTTCATTTTCGTTAACGAAACTGCAGCGCAGTGTAATTTTAGGCGTGAAGAACTGGAGGATGGAATTGATGAGGAACATCGATCCACCGAAATAAATCCTAGCATTGAAACGTAAAGGCTTAACAATTCAGGAACGACAGCGGCGAGATTACAATGTGAAAGACAGCCCCTAATCCAAAATAACTGGCCGAGGCAGCGGCGAGAATTTTGTCAAAAGTGCCTGCGACTGAGTAAAACTCGTGACGAGCTGTAAATAGCGGCTTTTATAATCTGTATAAAATGGCAGAATGCTGACCTTAGGGAAATTCTCATGGGTAACGCAATGAACAGTAAAATTAGCGCTATTGCACTTGCTTCCACAATTCTATTCGCGGCTTGTGATTCGAACACGTCGGATACTCAAAAATCTGAAGTTACAAAGATCGTCGCTCAAGAGCAGCCACTCTTATCTGGTGTGTTTGTCGAAAACATGGATACCTCGGTTGAACCTGGTGATGACTTTTTCCATTACGTGAATGGTAAGTTGTTAGAGAGATCTGAAATTCCGGCAGACAGATCTAGCTATGGTGTATTCGCTAAATTGTCTGATGACGCACAAGAAGACGTAATAGCAATTATCCGCGAAGCTTCCGAGGGAGAATTTGCAAAAGGTACAGATGAACAGAAAGTAGGCGACATGTACACGGCTTACATGGATATGGAAAAACGTAATGCTGCTGGTTTAAAGCCGCTCAAAAGTGATTTCGAGCGAATTGACGCTATTGAGTCACATAGCGACTTAGCAAGTTATTTTGGCTTCGCAAACCGCTACTCCTTGTCTATACCGGTTAACTTTTTTCAAGAAGCCGATTTTAAATCACCTAACGATTACGGGCTATATGTTTGGCAGGGTGGCATAGGTTTACCCGATCGTGAGTACTATTTCGCAGAAGGTAAAGTGTCGGACGATATTCGTGACGCGTATAAAGCGCATCTTGAGAAAACATTTACGTTAGCTAATATGGATGCTCCCGCAGAAAAAGCTGCAACGGTTTATGCCATAGAAGAACGCATCGCTGGCTTGCACATGACAAAAGAAAAAAGGCGCAATTGGGCTGAAAACTATCAGAGCGTCACACTTGATGAATTGAAAGCCATGATGCCCTTGTTCGATTGGGATAGTTATTTAACAGCGACTGAATTCGATACACCTGAAAAGCTGATCATTATGCAAAGAGACTTTTTGCAAAACATCGATGCTGTGATTACTAATGTTTCCGTTGCTGATTGGAAAATTTTCCTACAATGGAGCTTGCTGAATAATTCTGCTGGTATTCTAACTGAACAATTTGACCAAGCTGATTTTGAATTTTATAGCAAAGTTTTATACGGCGTGGAAGAACCACGCCCTATGTGGCGTCGCGCTACAGGTGTGCTAGATAGCACCTTGGGTGAGGTGATTGGCCAAGTATATGTTAAGCGTCATTTCCCACCCGCAGCAAAAGAAAAGATGATCGAATTGGTTGATAACTTGCTCAAAGCTTATGAAGTCAGCATCAAAGAGTTAGATTGGATGACCGAAGAAACGCGAATCCAAGCTCTTGATAAATTGTCTAAGTTTACCGTCAAAATAGGTTACCCAGATGATTGGAAGGATTATTCTGCACTCAATATTGACGCTAAGGATCTTGTGGGTAATTTTCGCGCTTATTCGCTCTGGACATACCAGCGAGCGCTAAACAAACAAGGTCAACCTGTTGATAAAACTGAGTGGGGTATGACGCCACAAACAGTCAACGCCTATTACAACCCAACTGCTAATGAAATTGTATTTCCCGCAGCGATATTGCAACCACCCTTCTTTGACTTAAATGCCGATGATGCCGTTAATTATGGTGGGATTGGCGCAGTTATTGGTCATGAAATTGGCCATGGCTTTGATGATACTGGTAGCACGTTTGATGGCGATGGGGTACTTCGCAATTGGTGGGTTAAGAAAGATTTGAACGAATTTAAAGCGCGCACGCGTGCATTGGTTGAGCAATACAACCAGTTTCAAGCCTTGCCTGATTTGTACGTGAACGGCGAGTTTACGCTCGGAGAGAACATTGGTGACTTGGGTGGTATTAGTATCGGTTTAAAAGCCTATAAAATTTCACTAGAAAGCGAACCTGCGACTGTAATTGATGGCTTTAGTGGTGTGCAGCGCGTATTTCTTGGTTTTGGACAAGTTTGGGCAACCGAATATCGTGATGAAGCCCTGCGTAGTCAAATTGAAACTAACCCTCACTCACCGTCGATGTTTCGCGCAAATGGAGCAGTACGTAATGTGCCAGAATGGTATGAAGCGTTTGAGGTTAAACCTGAGAATGCTTTATATCTGAAACCAGAAGATCGTGTAAAAATTTGGTAGTCTTGAAAGAAG
>DNBN01000289.1:3444-5230 GCA_003491845.1 Porticoccaceae bacterium
AAGATGTGTTTGCCTGAGCCAACGTGGCAATGTCAGGCCCTGAGTCTAGTGGGCTTAGAACTAGCATTAGGTTGTGATGACGTCGGTGTAGCAGCTTGCCCATGGGGAGTCGACGCTGGCCCGAAGTCTTCTAAAGAGACTGGTTGAGTACTTAAAAATAACGGTCACGTAGCGGTTTCTCCCAACAGCAAATATTGGCGCACGGTAAATTCGCCCTTAAACATTTCTCAAGAGACATCGGACATAGGCTCAAGTAAACATGGAAATTGAAAGCGCCCAAAAAAAAGGCAGTACCATTAAATTGCAATTAATCCTGTTGTTAGCAGGCGCTGCTATTTTGTTATATGCACTGTCCGAATTACTCCCCGCTAAAGCGCTGATAACAAGCGTCCCAACATCGTTGATTACACTTATTTTCGGTTTCGCTTTATCTAAGAGCAGTCGAATTTCGTTGTCATTTGTTCTGATGATTTCTGCGATTCCCATAGGATTGTTGTTTTCTTGTATGCATTTTTCGATGATGATTGTTGCAGATTCTGATCCTGAGGCGGTTTCCATTGCTTATGCCTCTGCGCTTACCGTCGCTTTTGTCGGCGGTCTGATTTCTGCGTTGAGCTATTTTGCTAATGGCGGAAACGAGACTTCTGCTTACAAACCTATTACCCTAAATGCAGCTATTCTTATCACGCTCTGCTTTCTTTTCAGCGTGCTTTTGTATTTCGAATTATTACTTGGTCTGGAATTTCTCTTTGATAAGTTGCCTTTTTTGCTTGCTATTTCACTTTCTTTCTTAGGAGCCTCCTTCGCCATGTGGCGAGGAGACAGCGTACCCGCAACTGGACCCATCATTGCGACGAGTATTGCGGTACTCGGGGGTACAATGGCAACGATTCTTTGGATTCTTGTTAGCCTAGGTAATGACCCTAGGAGTGAAGCTGGCTATGCATTAGGTTTAGGACTCTGGACGATGCTTTACGGCTTCGTCCTATACTGTTGCACCATTGTTATATCGTTTACGTCGACTGATGTAAAACTTCAGAGTTTCACCTCGCAAAACTGGCATCTTGTTGAGGTCTATACATTTTTTGTGTTTTTAGTGCTGGGCCCACCGACATTGATGGAGCTATTTGCGAACGGTTGAGTCTTAGATCACTGAGACTGTTCCAATTCAAATAGGTTTGTTTTTGACGCGCCCAGTGGTTCCGTAGCAATTTCAGCAGCTAATCTTTCAGCCATAAGCTGTAAATATAATCTAGCCATGCGCTAAGAGGTTTCTGTTCCTAGTTAGATAATCTTGGACTTCTTTGAAAAACATGGTTTAGTGTGTTGGTTCCTTGCTGCTTTGTTCCCTGAATGTTCAGGAAAGCGTCGCAAATGTCATTACGGATTAAAAAATGGAAATATGGGTTTGGTTTGATGAAAACGAAGGCATTCTCAGTGGCATTGCTGCCGCGCTTGTTATTTTTGGTGCACTCAGCACGGTTGGACGAGGGTTTGTCCTTCGGCTTTTCGGTTTCAACAAGCCTCAGAACGAAATTACGCTAGCAGAACTCAGTAAGCCTTCACCTCATAAAGTCCAGTTCGCCAACTCTGATGGTGTCAAAATCGCTTTCACTGAGCAGGGTAAAACATCTCCTGATTTAATCGTCACGCCTGGTATTATTTCAAATTTACATGTCTTCTCTAATCTGCCGCCAATTCGCGATACCATGAAAGGGCTAGCAAAATTTTCACGAGTGATAAATTTTGATAAGCGGGGCCAGGGGTTATCTGACCCTGTTGCTGA
>DNBN01000091.1:0-2061 GCA_003491845.1 Porticoccaceae bacterium
GTGACTGAAAAGTTTGGCGTGCCAATGGTTGAAGCTGAAGGCGCATCGCGCTCTTTGTTCACGCAAGGCTACAAGTACATGTTCGCCGTGTTGTCAACATCTGAGTATTACCTTGCTCCAGTGCTCGACATTATCGCTCAGCGTGCAAAAGCAGGGTGGAAATCGCCATCTGACCTACGTATTGGTATGGCATTTGAAAATGACGGTTTCTCACTTGACGTTCGTGCAGGTGTTCTCGACGTTGCCAAAAAATACAATATGAAGATTGTGATTGACGACAAGTTGCCTGCCGATTTGTCGGACATGTCAGCAACTCTGACCAAGTTTAAGGCGTTGAAGCCTGATATTCTTTTGATTTCAGGTCACTCAAAAGGAGCAGCAACTGCTGCACGTCAGATTGAAGAAATGAAAATTCAGGCACCTGTTATTGCCTACACACATTGTGAGGCTGCAAAGGTGCACGAAAAGTTTCCAAAATCAGCTGTCGGCGTAATGTGCCCAACGCAGTGGTTGGATAATCTTCCAAAGCAGGACAAATACTTTGGTGATGCTGCGAAGTGGAACGCAGATTTCAAGAAAGTCCACCCAAGCTACACAGAGGTGCCTTATCAGACAGCTCAGGCTTCAGCTGCGGTCCTTGTATTTAAGGATGCTTTTGAGCGTGCAAATAGCTTTGATCAAGTCAAGGTTCGTGACGCTTTGGCAGCAACCGATATGGAAACTTTCTATGGCGATATTCGGTTTGCACCAGAAGGTAATAACATTGCCAAGCCAATGTTCTACCGTCAAATTCAGGCTGATGGAAGTTACAAGCCGATTGTCACATACGAAGATATGGACTTTCCGCGCAAAGTTAACTACTAGTCTGCGGCCAAATAATTTTCGGGAAGCCCTTTTGGGCTTCCCTCTCTTTTTGCATCTCCCAATTTTCTTATGAATGTGGGCTGGAGGAATTATGTTAGATAATCTTCAATTGCTGTTTGTTTATGCGCCGGTGATGAATGTTCAAATGATACTGGACGGCATTTTTGTGGGTGCTGTTTTTGCTCTGTCAGCTTATGGCTTGGCTCTCGTTTGGGGCGTGATGAACGTTAAAAATCTAGCCCAGGGCGACTTTGTTATTTTAGGGGGCTACGTCGCCTTTTCACTCTACAAAATGGGTTTGCATCCGGTTTTGTCGATCCCCATAGTCGCTGTAATCATGTTTATGTTTGGTTGGTTGGTCTACATCTCCATCATCAGGCGAGTGATTGACAATGATATGTTTGTGTCACTCCTTGCAACTTTTGGCTTATCGCTTTTATTGCAGCAGGTAATGAACCTGATTTATGGCCCAGAAGTGCAAACTATCGACTCTCATTTTCCGATAGCAACAATGTTTGATGACTTTGTTACCATACCTATGGTTAAAGTCGTTTCGTTGATCTTAGCGGCAGCTTTCGCGATTACAGTTGTAATTTTTATGAAAAAATCTCGCATGGGTCAGGCTATCCGTGCAACTGCGCAGGATGCGCGTGCTGCACGTGTGCTCGGTATCAACACCGATAATGTATTCGCCTTTACGTTTTCATTGAACGCCTCGATTTGTGGCGTTGCTGGTGTTCTTGTTTCAATGATCTGGGTGCTGCAGCCATTCTACGGCATCGTTTACTCCCTTCGGACATTTGCTATTGTGACTGCCGCCGGCCTGGGCAATTTGCCGGCTGTGATTGGCATGAGCTTCGCACTTGGTTGGGTTGAGCAGTATGCTGGTATTATTGCTGGTGCTGAATGGCAGGTTGCTTCGGCGGTCTTTATGCTTCTTGGAGTTCTTATGTGGCGGCAAATTCAATTGCGGCGTCAGCGGCAGGTGGTACGGTAATGACTAAAAATCAAACTCTTCTTTACTTGGCGATTGCACTGTCTGGTGTTCTTGGTCCGATCCTTTTTCCAAACTATGTCCAACAAATGGCTGTTCTTTGGGTTATGGTTCTAATGGCGTCAACGTGGGATATTACGGGTGGCCAGATGGGGTATAATTCACTTGGCAACATCACATTCTTTGGTGTTGGCATGTATGTT
>DNBN01000091.1:2261-2588 GCA_003491845.1 Porticoccaceae bacterium
TCTTTGGTGTTGGCATGTATGTTTCTGCAGTCATACAGGTGTCCATGTTCTATGACATTGGACTTTATACCGCTTCATATGGCGCGATTAAGCCAGAATTTACCGACGAACAATACTTTACTGGTTTGGCAATGGGCATCATTGTAGCTGGTGTCGTATGTGTCATTCTGGCTCGTTTACTAGGCACTGTAGTTTTTGGCCTTCGTGGACCATATTTTGCGATTGGTACACTTGGGGTAGCGATTGCGGCAGGGCAGGTTGCCGGAACTATCGATACAATCGGTGGGGGGGCGGGCATCTCGATGCCGTTTTTCCCCTGGGATATTC
>DNBN01000049.1 GCA_003491845.1 Porticoccaceae bacterium
ATTTAGTAAAAAGTACAATTTAGGTATTATTTAGACATGTTGTAGGAAGACCACCATCAGGGCATCCTGCTGATGGACCTATAATTGGTCTCTCCTGCTAGGATGGATAACTGCAGAAAACGAGCCACTAGGTGGCTCATAAAACCTCTACTGTGAAATAAACGCTAAACATTAAACCCAGCGTTTTTTATAGGTAACTGCCGAATACGCTCGCCAGTGGCATTGTATATGGCATTAGTAAGAGCAGATGCTATTGGTGGGGTGCCAGGTTCGCCAGCGCCGCCCATGGGTTCCCCACTATTAATAATGTGAGTTTCTATAAGAGGAGCTTCAGACATTCTCACCGAAGGATAATCATGGAAATTGCTCTGGACAACAGCACCATTTCTAATCGTAATCTCACCATGAATTGCTGCACTTAAGCCATAAATAATACCTGACTCAATCTGTGCCCTCATTCCATCAGGCGAAATAGCAAAGCCGGCATCAATAACTGCAACAACTCGATCAACCGATAGGTTGCCATTATTCACGGTCACCTCGACCACCTCTGCCACCACAGAACCAAAGGATGACTGAAGTGAAATACCTCGTCCACGACCTGCGGCTAAAGGAATATGCCACTGGGCTTCTTTCGCCGCTTTTTTTAGGACCGCAAGCTCCCTAGGAAGATGTTGCAAACGTTCAACCCGGTACTGATATGGGTCTTGCCCAGCCGCTACAGCTACTTCATCAAGAAAAGACTCAGTAAAAAATCCCTGTTGAGAATGAGATACACTTCGCCATGCCCCAAAGGGAATATGCGTTGGACTGCGCACGTGACCAATGTCTTGAGCACCAATTGAATAAGGAATCAAAGGCGCCTCATAGGGCTCGTGTTTGTCAACATAGGTGTTTTCCCATGCGGTTATGTCGCCATTGCTAGCAAGTGCGGCACGAAAGCGACTTTGAACAGCGGGACGGTAAAAATCTTGCCTTACATCTTCTTCTCGTGTCCAAATTAGCTGGACTGGACGCCCAAGACTTGCCGCCAACTGAGCCGCCTGAATCGCATAATCAGGTCGCGATTTTCGACCAAAACCACCACCCATAAAGCAATTGTGCAGAGTAACATTCTCAATATCAAAGCCCAGTGCATCTGCAACAGAGCGTCGAAAACTCAAGGGGCTCTGGCAGCCTACCCATACTTCACAGTGTCCATTGGTCACCATAGCCGTTGCATTGAGCGGCTCCATACAAGTGTGCGCTAGAAAAGGAACACGGTAGTCGGCCTCGATTACCTTATCGGCATTAACCATAGCAGCTGCGACATCACCCCGAACAACATCGGCTTCGCGCTCGAAAGCGGAACTTATATCTTGATCAAACTGCGCAAAAATAGTATCACTCGATACACCGTCGTTAGCTGTATTGCGCCACTCAATACTAAGGGCATCCATACCTTGTTTTGCCGACCAATATCCTTTAGCTACAACGGCAACGGATTCTGCGTAGGTAAATCCACCAAACATTGAACTTACCTCCACTGAAGGCAGCTTAACCACATCTACAACACCATCAACCGCTCGAGTGCGCGTTTCATCAACACTAGCTATACCTCCCCCAAATGTGGGTGCTCTGTTTACCGTGGCATAAAGCATATTGGGTAACCGCACATCAAGAGCAAAAAGGGCAGTGCCGTCCACTTTGCTAGGCAGATCATGTCTCTCTACGTGACGACCCATAATTTTAAATTGATCCACAGACTTTAATATAGGTGACACTGGCGGCATCATTTCTCCAGCGGCCTCTGCAAAGAACGAATAGGGCTGGATACGTCCACTGGCCTCATGAAACAGCTGACTGTCCTTTGCTAAAACCTGATCAACAGGGACTTGCCAGGCCGCTGCCGCCGCTGCTTTTAACATTTCTTTTACTGCTGCACCGGCCACACGCATGCCGTAAGCACCAGTAGTTCGAACACTCAAACTACCGCCGGTAATTTGTAAATCAAGCGCCTGTGCAGTGCGTATAAGTGCGCCCTCCACCGTGGGAAGAACAAAATCAGGAAATTCTGCACCAGCTAATAATATGGCTTCACCCATGGGGTAATTAGCAAAACCTCCCAGTGCAGGTGCTTCTTCAAATTTGACAAGATCCCAGTCAGCATCTAGCTCATCAGCTAGCATCTGAGCCAAGGCAGTGCCTACTCCTTGCCCCATTTCAGCGTGGGGAATAATAGCTGTAACCACATTATTAGTATCCAGCTTCAGCCAGGTATGAAGCAGCGTTTCGCCATCACCAGCGACGTGTTTAGACAGCTCTGCAGCACGTTGTCCGGGACGAATGGCAACACCCACAATTAAGCCGCCACCAGCGATAACACCAGCACTAATAAATGCTCTTCTAGTCCACTTACCCATGATTAATTTCCTTTGCCAAGGCAGCTAATGCTGGATCAAATTGTTGAACTCCTGCTGCAGATTTAATCGCTTTGCGTATTCGACCATACATGCCACAGCGACAAATATTACCGGACATTGCATCATTAATATCATCATCAGAAGGCGACGAATTAGTGGCTAGTAATGCTGCGGCAGACATTAACTGCCCTGATTGGCAGTATCCGCATTGAGGTACCTGTTCATCAATCCATGCTTTCTGCAATGGATGTGGCTCGTCGGCACTTGGGGCCAGTCCTTCAATAGTAGTAATCTGCTGTCCGGCCACAGCAGCAAGAGGCGTCACACAAGAGCGAATTGCCGTTCCATTAACATGCACAGTACATGCACCACATTGTGCCATGCCACAGCCAAATTTTGTTCCGGTAAGCTCAAGTTGTTCGCGCAGCACCCAAAGTAATGGGGTTGCAGGGTCTACCTGTAGTTTTTGTTCGATACCATTAACAGTTATTGCGGTCATTTTTGACTCTCTCAACGTAGTTTGGTTTTTAATCATTATTAAACTCTAACCTAATTGGCCTGTGGTCGTTTGTCAAATTGGTTTTACTCAATACTGGGATATCTAGGACTCATCGGTTCGCGTGCTGAAGGTATGCTAAACCAAGTTAGCCAAGTCTTCAGGGTAATCTATGTCACTTGTGGCATTTGCCATCGCCAGACTTTTCGGTACTGGGCTAATACTTTCTAAAAGTACTTTACCTCCGCTATCACCGGTTAGCTGCTTTAGAGCAGTAAAATACGGTTTAGCAAAGATTGCGGGAACACCAAGACGGTTATTGTATCGACTGCAAGCCACTTGCTGACCCTCAAACAGATCTATTAGCTTTTTCAAGTGATGACTTTTTATGCGTGGCTGATCGGCTAATAAAATAAGGATTGCATCGAAGTGATCTTGCAAATACGACGTACCCACAGCAATTGAACTGCCCAGTCCGCACTGCCATTGCGGGTTAATGATAATGTTAGTACTGGTGATGCTATCAATTATTGTCTGAGACTGATTGCCCAGCACGGTGTAAACGGCATTAGGAAAAAGACTATTGGCAGTGTCGATACAGTGTTGCAACATTGGCTTATCATCAATAAGCGCGAGCTGTTTGAGCGAACCAAACCGCGACGCTGACCCCGCAGCAAGAACTAACACAGCTGTCTTCATAACAGGTTGCTTATGGAATTAGCATCTTTGTGGTTAATTACTGCCTGGCATTCTGCCAAAATAGACAGGGCAATATCCTCGGGTAAATCACCGCCAAGACGCAATCCTGCGGGCCCAGCGATAGGAACCATCACCTTATTCTTGTCTAGGTTCGCTAACTCTAACACCTTATCTCTGCGCACTGCGGGACCTAATAAAGCGAGGTATTTAATAGCTGACATTTGTAATGCAGCCACCGCATTAGCATCAAGTTGCAGATTATGTGTCATGACGATAGCCGCATCAAAAGCCTTAAACAAAGGTTCATCAGTCAACTTTAATGGTGAGCAACGCAAAATAGTGTGCACTTGCATAAAATGCTCTCGGCGTGCATTGGCCGGCCGCGGATCACAAAGAGTTGTCTCCCAACCTAAGGTGGCGGCCAAACTTGCCACCGGCCGAGCATCAACACCCCCGCCCACTATTAGCAAGTGAAGTGGCGGCTTCATAGTCGTGGCTAACCAGGCATGGTCATTAAGCGAGATTAAGCATGAAGATCTGCTGCCTAACTGTTTTGTAATAACGCTAAAGTCATAACTACCTTGATCTACCATCCTAGACTCGGCTTTCTCACCATGCTCGGTGATTTTTTGCAAAAACACACATGTTTGACGTTTCTCTAGGATATTACAAATAGTAGGCAGTTGTAGGTAATTATTGCCTGCGGTTAAAGGCTGCAGCAAAATGTAAATAATGCCTCCGCACCCAATGCCCATTAAAAAAGACATGTCATCTTCATCACTAGCATCATAACAAATAGTCATTGAGCACTGAGAATGCATGACCTGTGAAGCTCTTTGCTGTATGTCGGCTTCTAAACATCCACCACTTAGAAGACCAAACTGCTCTCCAGCGTCATTAAATAACATCATCGCACCAGGAGATCGATAGCTTGGCCCCTCTATTTTATATAACGTGCCCAATACCCACTGCTGCTCGTCACGCCGCGGATACCATTGTTTTAGTTGTTGCGAAAATTGATTAAACATTAACTAAGTATATAACTCAGAACATTGAAAAGACTATTTTTTTATACTATTACGGACATTTCCCACTGAAGACACAGCCCATATCTGAGAGCTACTATTTAACGATGGCAGGACAAAGATCATTAATAACTTCATCAATAGCTATTTTTACTATCTACCTTATTTAGGGTGTAACTTTTTTGTACTGGAAAATTAGCTCACACTTTTGATTTAATACCGCTGAGCACCGCCTCAGCTACTGGCACTCCCTGAGCTTACTATTGCCTGATCAAAAGTCATACAATGTGTAGCGTAAAGTATCTGATTTATAGAGCTTTTTTGTTAATAGTACCTCACATTTAATTCGGGGTTTTGATCCAAAAAAAACGTACTGATTTTTCAGATCAAATTAACTACTGA